>NZ_JAAGOG010000390.1:0-2640 GCF_010747425.1 Nostoc sp. UIC 10630 | reverse complement strand
CCGATTTTTACAATTATCTATGTCATTTTGGAATCTCCCTTAGTTTTTATTAGTAAATAAGATGCGTTTGCCCTGGTATAGATTGGGGTTGAAAAGTTGTCTGTAGATATCATCCAGAGGTAAACCACGGTAGCCTCTGTCTCGGATTACACTTAAAATCGTTTCGGCGTTTCGCATCTCGCGTACCTCTCGATACAAGTGTGAAGAATACCTGTTCCTCTTCGCCATGTAGGCGGCTTTCCCATCCTCAGACTACTATAGGAACTCTGTAACCATAGGGGTCGCCCCCCGTAGGTCATCCCGCGCTTTATTAACTCAGTACGTAACAGTGTGATTTAGGTGTCCCATTCATTCGTTAAGCCATCTCATCGCTGGCTGACTTCGTTTGAAGAAGTTGTGTGGTTCAAATGTTTAAAACTACACACAAACGATTATTCCTTTTAGGCGTTGTAGGAATAGGCAATCGCGTATACCGTCAGAATTGGGCTTCAGGTAGTTTAACCTTCACCATGTCACACAAGTCTTGCCGGACTCTAGTTTTAACGCCTTCTCTCTATTTCCGGCTTTACCAACATGCTGTTGTCCCTTTTGTCTTTCAACTCCAGGTAAATTGGTTGACTTAGAGACGTTCTTCTTAGTCTCTCCCAACTTGGTTGGGGATACCGCGTTAACTGTCACGGCGCACACATTTTGCAATATCGGCATCCAACACATATTTAGGTTTATATCTAATTGCGTTGAATATCGCTTGTATTGCATCATGAGCGCCCCTACCCGGTCTAAAGCCATAACTGTTTGGTTCAAATCGTGCTTCCCATTCGGGTTCTAGTGCCATTTTTACCAACGCTTGTAATGCACGGTCGTACATAGTCGGTATTCCCAAGGGTCTTTTTTCTTCTGTGCCAGGTTTGGGTATCCATACCCTTCTAGTGGGTCGTGATTTTCCCTCTGGCTTTAGCCTTTTAACCAGTGCAAGACGTGCTTCTGGGGAAAGGGATTTAACCCCGTCCACTCCTGCCGTCTTTTTTCCTCGATTATCTTGGGTAACTTTACGTACTGCTATACATTTGGCTGACCATGACCGTAGTAGAGTTTTCTGGATTTTATGGACTACTTTGACATCTCCACGATTAGAGGCTTGATATATCCTTTTTTGCAGCTTGAAAACACGACGTTCCAGTTTCTTCCAGGGTATGTCCCGCCATTGAATGTCGGTTTCTACTCCTTCACAAATTGGTATGTCATTTTCCCATACAATCCTGAACTTTTGTTCGGCTTTAGTCATATTTACTACTACTTAAAGCTATATCGTCCAAATCCTCGTGTTCCTGTCTGCTTATCTTCTGGCTTTCCCAGAAGCATTATGCTTTTGGAACAATCCTTCCTCCCAATAGCTTGCGGTTGGCTACTTACTTTAGAGATCGACCTTTCTAAAGAGCGTATTAGAAGGTTACTTCGTTCCCAATTTCCGTTTGTCGTTAGTTTTAGGATTCTCTCTGTCCACCGGGTTTATTATGGGTGTCATGATAGGTCATGATGATTATTACCTATCTTTTAACGGTCTGGTCATCACAGCCGTCCAAATATCCTTCCCCTTTTGGGCAAGCCTATCAGCCTCTTTGGCTTGTTGCAAGTTACGATGGTTCTGATGAGAGATTTGTATTTCTACCCATGACTAGCTACGCCTGACGGAGTTCCACTATGAAGGCTAGTAGTTACCGCCTTGAATTCCCCGCTTTACCCCAACGAGGAGCCATCTCGTTGAAGTAGGGGACTTGCAGTCATCCCTGACACCTGGGAGGATGGAATTTCACCATCACGGAAATTGAGTTGTCATGGTTCTGTGTAGCTTGTTAAAACTACTTTTCCATGCCTGTCGTCCTTAAGTATTTATACTTATTTAGACAGAACGAATCGCACAATGATTACCTGCAAATAATCTTCTAAGTCAGTCAGAGTCGGAAATGCTCTTAACAAATTGGCTTTGACTGATTCTTGCTTATCCTGTGCTAATTCCCAAGTGTTAAGGGAGAGGAACTGATCAATGCGCTCTTGATAATCAAGAAGTCCCACTTCGTAATCAGCTTTTAATTGATTGCGTAGACCAGGGGCGATATTATCCCTAATATTAATTAACTGATTCCATACCAGGGGAGCTAAATCAATCGGACAGACCCAATCACCAGTATCAGCAGACATCCATTCTTGAACCGAAGCAATCTCTTGCCTCAGTTGGGCAGCAGCTTCATCTAGCTTTTTGAAGACCTTGATACCACGCAAACCGACTTCAGAATTAGTAACTTTCACAAGGTCTGATTCGATTTCAGAGACTTCAGCTTTTAGCACATCCGCCCATTTAGGTGCAGCAGATTTTGTACTTTTCTTTAGCTGGATGCGAAATCTAATGCGGGTTTTATTTAACTGTGAGAAATTGTGGCGTTCGACTACTGCATCAGTTAGGAAATTTGTAGCAATAAGGTTGTCGATTGCTTGTACCATGATTATTCATCTCAATCACTATTTTTCACTTTCAATTCAGCGAAGCTTTCTTTGTGGCTATTTCTCAATTTGTGGATGCCTGCAATAGCTCTATGAATTGTTTTTGTAGAGCTATTTTGTAATCGGACAGGTCTTTTGATA
>NZ_JAAGOG010000118.1:0-26489 GCF_010747425.1 Nostoc sp. UIC 10630 | reverse complement strand
ATCGTAATATCATTATACATAAATGTGGTAATTGGGAATGGGTAGTGGTTAATGGGGAGTGGTGAATTGGGAATTGGGAATGAGGAATGGTGAATTGGTTACTCACTTTGGGCTAATGACAAATGACAAATGACAAATGACTCTTTTAGAGTTCTGGCTTAATGCGATTGAGTTGGGAAAGCAAATATTGTGTTACTAGGGTAGGCTGTTCGGCTTGCATGAGCGATCGCACCACTGCTACACGTTTGGCTCCAGCATCGATCACATCATTAATATTATTGGCATCGATTCCGCCAATGGCAAACCAGGGAATTGAGCAATTCTTCGCAGCATAGCTGACATATTCTAAACCTGTTGCGGCCTTACCTACTTTCGTGGGAGTTTCATAAACTGGCCCCACGCCAATGTAATCTACACCTTCAGCAATTGCTCTTTGCATTTCTTCTTTATTGGTGGTAGAAAGACCTATCAGACGCTGGGAACCAAGTAATTGCCGAGCAATAGCAATAGGCATATCTTGTTGTCCCAGATGTACCCCATCTGCATCCACAGCTAAAGCTAGATCCACGCGATCGTTAACAATGAACAAAGCACCGTAGATATGGCATAACTGCCGGAGTTTTCTGGCTTGTTCCAAACGCAAAGAATCATCGGTGGTTTTGTCACGGTATTGTAGAAGCGTTAATCCCCCTTTAAGTGCAGCTTCGACGTTATTCAACAAATTTTCATTCGGGGAAGTAACAAGATACAAATGCGATCGCCACAACAATTGATGGCGCTGATGACCCATTAAATTACTTTCTAGGGTATAAACCTGATAGCGCATCTGCTTACAAGCTTTAGCTATATTTGGCTGATAAAGCTTGCTGTATTCTTCCAACACCCGCAATGCTTCTTCGACACGGCAAAAGTTAGCTTGCAATACTGATTTTATACTAGCTCGTTCTTCTTCTTGAGGATGAGTTAACTCAGTCCCAGGATCGCCTGGTGTGTCTCGCGCCGCTCGTAATTCCGGGGTATGCCACTTGGCTAATTCTTGTCGCAGACGCTTGCATTCAAGAGCTAACTGGGCATTATTCAAGCCAAACCGACACCATTCTTCAATAATTCGCAACCCTTCACGAGCGCGGTCTAAATTGGCATCTAAAATGCGATAGACAACTTGCTGTACTTGCTCTTTTTGGCTGTATGGCTCGACCATTACAACAACCCCGTTAGTGCTTTCATCAAAATGTGAATTATCATATCTCTTAGTAACCATAAGTCAATTAATTTGCTTTTTTTACTCAATTTTTGCCGAATATACGCGAAAAAGCGTAGTAATGAGGGTTACAATAAATTATCCCATGTTCTTATATGCAGTGATAAGGGTAGTTTGAGGCTACAGTTTTGCACTAAGGTTAGTCAAGTATTTTAGGGTGAACAACGAGCTTACAAAGGACTAGCCCAAAGGGATACATTAGAAAATCTCCAATGGGCAAATTAGATTGAGACTGCATAGATACCAATACTGCTCGGGTAAAGCATTTTTAACTCGGAATTGGGTTTGGGGAAAAGGTTAAAGGGTAAAGGTTAAAGGTTTTTTCTTTCCCCTTTTCCCCAAAACCCGACAAGTATTGGCATAGATACTATTGAGATAGTGTTTGTCTTTCGAGGAAGAATTTTTGGCGTGAGTCCTGAATTACAAGCTCTTTTAGGGTCAGGGTATTTGGGCGATCGCGTAGCGTGTCTTTTAGAGCAAGGTATTCTCGAACAGACACAATATCATTTATTACCCTGTATTAAAAATCGCCAATCGGTCAATATGTGAGTAATATTATCGACATAATACTCTCTAAGAGTATAAGAATTTATTGTTACTTCTAAGGAGTTGTGTTAAATATGATTCACTACCGTGTGTTTCCTAAGTACCGTAGAGTAGATATTATGCTTGTAAAGCTGAAGTTTCTGGAATCAGCAAGACTTTTATTTTTTAGTTTATCGGTATTATCTTTTACCGTAGGAATGGGAGCGACAAGTATGACGTTCCTGGATAATGCCATCGCTCAGATGCCATCAACACCAAATTCAGCACCTCTAGGTGAGACAAAAAATTCTCAGGCTAACGTGCTGTTTGTTAACCCAAATGGTGGAAATGACGGCGCAGGTAATGGTAGCGAATCTGCTCCTGTGAAAACGATTACCCATGCGTTGCGATTAGCTAACCCCAATACTGTAATTATGCTCTCCACTGGCACTTATAGCGCCGAGACAGGAGAGGAATTTCCCTTAATGCTGAAACCGGGTGTTTCAATTCAAGGCAACCCTAGCAATCAAGGTAAGGATATTATCATTCAGGGAGGCGGTGATTACCTGAGTCGGAGCTTTGGCGGTCAAAATGTCACAATTGTGGGGGCAAACCAAGCCTTGCTCACTGGGGTAACGGTGACGAATTCCAATCGCCGAGGTTACGGTTTATGGATTGAATCTAGCGATCCGGTAATCGCGGAAAATACATTTATCGGCAGTACCCAAGATGGGATTTCTGTCAGTGGTAATGCTGCACCTACCATTAGCAAGAATTACTTCGATCGCAATGGAGCCAATGGCATGACAATTGCCGGGAATTCCAGTCCCCAAGTGAAAGAAAATGTCTTTCACCAAACGGGTTTTGGCATTAATATTGCCCAAAATGCCGCTCCGATAGTTATTGGCAATCAAATTCAGAACAATAGATCGGGAATTGTGGTGCAAGCAAAGGCCCACCCGATTTTACGGAATAATATTATTCAAGATAATAAAGAAGATGGTCTAGTTGCGATCGCTCAAGCAATGCCAGATTTGGGTAGTGCATCGGAACCTGGGGGTAATCAATTTCAAAATAATGGCCGCTACGACATTAACGCCAGCGCTGCTAAACAGATGATTTCTGCTGGCGGTAATAATCTTGTGAGCGATCGCATCACTGGCAAGGTAGATATTAACGGGACAATAGCACTAGCAGCACAAAATTCTCAATCGACTCCCAACAATGTATTACAAGAAATACCACCAACTGAGGAAATCACCTTCTCGGCTCCCGGAATCTCTGAAACTACTAATAGCCAAAACAGCAACAGTATTTCAGCAAATAATCCTGTTTCTACACAATTAAACAGTCAACAGCTGCCATTAGTGCCAGCTAAGGTTCCACTTTCCACGCTTGTATCCAATCAACAGCAACCCACATCTAAAGTTGCTGGATTTCCGACTCCTAGCAGCTTGTCGGCGAGAAAAATACCAACTAACACTCAAATTGCAACTTCCAGTTCAGCACAGCCGCCTAATACACCACAGTTGAATTATGTGCGGATTGATCCTAATACGATTGAATTTACTGCCCCTGAGTACCCATCCAATTCAGTTGCCAGCACAAGGAATCAAACACAGCAGCCATTGCCAATACTAGAAGCTACTGCCCCAAATGCGTCAGCACTTTTACCACTTCCCAATCAGAATATCCCTATGGGTAATGCTCGGAATATACAAACAAGTTCTGAAAGTATTCCTTATGCTAGTAAATCTGCAACACAATTCGGTATCCGTTATCGCGTAGTAGTTCCACTTCTAACTGATAGGGATCAAGACTTAGTGCGATCGCTTGCTCCTGGTGCCTTTCCCACAGTTTGGGAAGGTCAAAGAGTCATGCAAGCAGGAGTATTTAGCAGTGAATATAACGCTAAAGAAATGCTCAAAACACTCTCTAGCAATGGTTTAAGAGCTATTATGGAACCGTTGAATTAAACAATTGATCGACACCGAAATGCTTACTGCCCTTGCATTGATTAATTTTTAATTTTTAATTTTTAATTTGTAATTGCTTAGGCGTACCCTATCCTGGCTTGTGATCCAAACGGGTGGCTTGCTCTAGTGCAGCTTTTTCTTTAGCTCGGCGGACATAAGGTTGTAATTGGGCGCGATCGCAACCTGTTAAGATAATCAGGTTTTCCAAGGTGATTCCGCGCATTAACATTTCTACGCGCCAAGTTTGTTGTGCCTGAGCGATCGCTGGCGTTTGTCCTTGGGGAGTTAATAGTCCCTCACTCCATACTTGCCAACGTGTCTCAAGCTCTGATTCTGTCATGGGTTTACCTGTTTCATTTAAAAACATGGCTGTTTGAGTATCTTTACGACTTTTCAGCCATTTAATTAAGGGATTATTGGTAAAAGAACCGTAGCGTTTGCCCAAAATCCACTGATTTACCGGTACTTGACGGACAAATCTGGGGATTGTAATTTGCAGGAAGTGCCCTTGAGGATCGTAGATTTGGTGCGATCGCTCCAAGCGAATTATTTCTGTGGTAGATAACCCAGTCCCGAATAACACATAAGCCAAGGCATAATCTCGTACTCCCGATTTTCTGGCTTGTTGTAAAATTTCGTGAACTAAACTAGCAGGCAAATCAGCTACTTCTGTAGTAGTGAACCCTCCTTGTAAAGAGTTTATTGCTGATTCTGCTGAGGATGACATGGCTCCATGTAAAAACAACTCCACCAAATTTTCGAGAAAATCATTCCGATCCTCCCAAAGTTCGTGAAATTCGCTGGTGAACTCAATTACGGCATATCCCAAGATCATCCCATTTAGCAAACTAGCTAATTTTTCTGCTGGTAAATAAGTATTTAGGTGCCCTTGCTGGATTACAGTAGCTAAATACTGAGCTACATAACGGTTTGCCTCTGTGACTCCCCTGCCTAGTGCGCGGCGATTTTCTGCCGGGAATTGGTCGGCTTCACCGACCACAGAACGGACAAACTCTGGCACTCGTTCTAATGCGTGCAAGCTATCACTTGCATAATCTTTGAGAGCTTGGTACACATTGCCGGGAGGCGTTGCCCGCCGCACCAGCGATTCACCTAAATCCTTAAAGGCTGCGGACTCTTCCAGCACTGCTAAAAGCAGTCCATGCTTATTGCCAAAATTCCGAAATAAAGTCACTTCGTTGACTTCGGCTTTTTCTGCAATTTGGCGGGTTGTGGTAGCGCTAACTCCCTGAGCAGAAAACAACTCAAGTGCAGCTTGAATCAAGCGTTGACGAGTGGAAACGAGGTGAGACGACATAGAAAAATGCAAGTGGCACTTGCAGAGGTATCAGAGTTCTGCTAGCATAACAAATGTAAGTGATACTTGCTTTACTCTACTGTAACGAATTAGTATACAGTGCGGGTAAATCCCTTGTGGGGTGGCATCCGAGAAAAGGCAAATTGCTTCATCATCCATCAACAGGAATTTTTATGACCGCAAATTTTGGGGCGATCGCCCCTGAGAGAGGCAACTCACCTCGACTCAGTTGGACAAATGTAGTATTTTTTGCTACATTTCATGCCTTAGCACTTATGTCTCCTTGGTTTTTCTCCTGGCCAGCATTAGGTTTGCTAGTGTTTCTCCACTGGTTATTCGGGAGCATTGGTATTTGCCTGGGATATCATAGACTACTGAGCCATAAGAGTTTCCAAGTTCCGAAGTGGTTAGAGTATGCGATCGCCCTAATCGGAGCCCTAGCTTTGCAAGGTGGGCCAATTTTTTGGGTAGGTGGACACCGCCAGCATCACGCGCACACCGAAGATATCAATTTAGACCCCTACTCTGCTCAAAGAGGGTTTTGGTGGAGCCATATATTATGGATTTTTTACCCACGCCCAGAATTTTTTGACTATGACACCTATAAAAAATATGCCCCTGATTTAGCAAGACAACCCTTTTATTGTTGGTTAGATCGCTACTTCTTGCTGTTACAAATACCCTTCGCATTGCTCCTATATGGATTAGGAGGATGGCCTTTTGTATTCTACGGAGTGTTTCTCAGATGTGTCTTACTTTGGCACTCAACCTGGTTTGTGAACTCAGCATCACACCTTTGGGGTTATCGCACCTTTGATGCTAACGATGGCGCTCGTAATCTTTGGTGGGTATCCCTCGTAACTTATGGAGAAGGATGGCACAACAACCATCATACTTATCCCCACATGGCTAAATCTGGATTGTCTTGGTGGGAGATTGATGTTACTTGGTGGAGCATCCTATTTTTGCAGACTTTGGGTTTAGCCAAAAAAGTTGTTTCAAGTCCCCCTCAAGGTGCAACTCACGGCTAAATTGCAACTAAATAATGAATTTTGTTAAGCCGATTGCTTTCCGCAGTCGGTTTACTAATTTTTATCAGTAGTATTTCACGGTAAAATCTAACGGTTTAAATCACCGCACTACATCAAGCGTGAAAACTGACAGCATTTTTTACCGCCTTTTTCAAGAACTTCCTGGGATATTTTTTGAATTAATTGGTAATCCACCCCAAACCGCAGAGAGTTATAAATTCTCCTCAATTGAAATCAAGCAAACAACATTCCGTATAGATGGTGTTTTTCTCCCAACACAAGGGCAAGAAAATCCGATTTATTTTGTTGAAGTCCAGTTTCAAACCGACGCAGAAATTTATTCGCGCCTAATTTCAGAAATTTGTTTATACTTACGTCAAAATAAACCTAAAAATTCTTGGCGAGGAGTAGTTATCTATCCCAATCGCAGTTTAGATACAGCAGATATCAATAATTACAGCGAATTTTTCACTAGCAATCGTGTTACTCGCATTTATCTTAATGAATTGGGTGAAACTGCATCATTGCCAGTTGGAATTGCTACGATGAAATTAGTCGTGGATGAAGAGGAGACAGCAATTATAGCTGCTAGGCAGTTAATAGACAGAACTCAGCAAGAAATCAACTTTGAACCACAACGGCGGCAGTTACTAGAATTAATAGAGACAATTTTGGTTTATAAGTTTCCGACAATGAGTCGAGAGGAGATTGAAGGTATGTTTGGGCTAAGTGATTTGAAACAAACACGAGTTTATCAAGAAGGGAAGGAAGAAGGCAAGCAAGAAGGCAAGCAAGAGGGAAAACAAGAAGGAAAACAAGAAGGAGCGCGTGAAGAAAAGTTTAGAATGATACCTTTGTTGTTGAGATTGGGATTGAGTTTTGAAGAAATGTCAAAAGAGTTAGGTTTGAGTTTAGAGGAAGTTCAGCAAGAAATGCAAAAACAGCCTCCAAGTCAGGATACCTAACCTACAATTAGCACTGCTTATAGATACCCGTAAATATTCCTGTTATTTTCCATTCCCATAATTTTTAATTTTTTGTATGATTTCGCTTTCCCCGATTCTCCAAGCTAGACTTTCCCAACCCCTCAAAATTGGATCGTTTGAGGTAAAAAGTCGGGTTCTCCAGTCGCCTCTATCTGGAGTAACGGATATGGTGTTTCGCCGTCTTGTGCGTCGCTATGCACCAGATTCTATGATGTATACCGAAATGGTGAATGCTACAGGATTGCATTACGTTAAGCAGTTACCCAAAATCATGGAGGTAGATCCCAACGAACGCCCAATTAGCGTTCAATTATTTGATTGCCGTCCCGATTTTTTGGCAGAAGCAGCAATCAAGGCAGTTGCAGAAGGTGCTGATACTGTTGATATTAATATGGGTTGCCCGGTAAATAAAATCACTAAAAATGGTGGTGGTTCTTCGTTGTTGCGGCAACCAGAAGTAGCAGAAGCAATTGTGCGGGAAGTGGTAAAAGCTGTTGATGTGCCTGTGACAGTAAAAACCCGTATTGGCTGGAATGACAACGAAATTACTATTCTCGATTTTGCCAAGCGGATGGAAGATGCAGGGGCACAAATGATCACAGTCCACGGACGCACCCGCGCCCAAGGATACAATGGCAATGCCCGTTGGGAATGGATTACTCGTGTAAAGGAAGTGCTTTCTATCCCCGTAATTGGGAATGGAGATATTTTTTCCGTTGAAGCGGCGGTGAAATGTTTAGAACAAACTGGTGCTGATGGTGTGATGTGTTCCCGTGGGACTTTGGGTTATCCGTTTTTGGTTGGAGAAATCGATCACTTCCTGAAAACTGGGGAGATATTACCAACACCTACCCCGATTCAGCGTTTGGAATGTGCGAGAGATCATTTACAAGCCTTGTGGGAATATAAAGGCGATCGCGGTGTGCGTCAAGCCCGTAAGCACATGACTTGGTATGCTAAGGGTTTCGTTGGTGCTGCCGAACTCCGAGGACAGCTAAGTTTAGTTGAAAAGGTAGATCAGGGTTTGGCAATGCTTGACCAAGCAATTGAAAAACTGACTAATGGTTATGAATTAGAGGAAGAAGCAGAAGGTAGTTTGGTAATGCTTTAAAAAGTTGATTTTATCACATAAATCTATGTCAACTAGAACACTTTTGATAGCGATTACCTGTGAGGTTGCATAGAATAAAGGGCTTAAGCGCCAAGTATTGCCAAGCCTGATTTTGTGCAGCTAGACGAATTCTTAGCTTGAAAATGAATGTAGAAATTTGATAAAAAAGCAGCTTCCAGGATGAATCTCCAAGAAGCTTCAAACCCAATAACCCTGCCAAAAAAGTTACCTACCGCTTCCGAGAGCGAATTTCTCTTAAACTCCGTCTCAATTGCTCTAGTTTATGACTGGAATATCTTACCATCAGAGTACAAAATGTAGTTGATATTAAGCCTGTAGCAGTTGTGGCAGTTCCTTCGTGAGCTTTGCCACAAAATAATAGGACTGCTCCAATTGCACTAATAAATAGGGAAGTATAAATCGCCACTTGACATAAATTAAATGTCTGTTGTGCTTGACGCAGATATTCTTGTAAGATAAGCTCTTCAAATTTCTGGGACTGATAATAATCGGGTTGGGGCATGTTTGATAGCGAAGATTTACCGCTCATAGTAGAGTTGTTTGAGTGAGTAAGTACTGTGCGAAAATAAGGTTGTAGTAAATATGAAAACTTGAAAAAGAATGCAGAATTATGCAATCTTTTTGTGGGGGATTCAGACCAGCCACTACGAAAGTTGACCACCAAATTTTCAATTTTTTTTGGTGTGCAAAAATGCCGATTATTCATCCGCCAGTCGTACAGAATTTAGAATGAATTATGACGACTGACATTTTTATTCTGTTGTGATAAAAAAACCTACTTTGCCTCTGGGTGACACCAAGGACTGTGCTCTTCTTCTAGAAGGTAGTTAGTGGAGTTAAAGCAAGAATCTTGGATAACTTAGTACACGTCACTGCAAAAAAGAATCGGAAATCAAAATTTTCATGAACCTAGACACAGTTCATCCATAATGACTAATTCCGTACCTGATTTATGAAATAGTGTACTTAAGATAAAATTTAGATGACCTCTTCAGCTACATCACTAACCGGGCTATTAGGTTCAATTTCACGATGCTTTGAGAAATAATCTGGTCTTGCCACTAAAAACAACTTCTTCTCTTGATTAAACCTTTGGCCATTGTTGAATAGAAGGATGAAGTTTTAGTTTTAACTATTAAAATGTAAAACTCCTTTTTTATTCTCTCTGCGTTTGTACGCCTCTATGGGAAAAATATCATCTTGCAAATATGCAACACCAACCTTTTTACCAGATCAGCACCGTCACCCCAGATAGAGACTTTAGGCTAGATATTCCTTAAAAGTTACCAGTGGGGTGGCTGTGTTAACTATTTAGATTAACTGTTTAACCTTAATTTACCAAATCAGGGAATACCTCTTGTACAGCCGGATGCACTAAGCGATGATTCTGCACATTCACACCCTTCGCTAAGGCTGGGTTAACTTCTAGCGCCATAATTCCCAAATTCGCCAACTGGACGATATAAGGTAATGTACTATTATTGAGTGCCTGAGTTGCTGTCCAAGGTACTGCTCCTGGCATATTAGGTACGCCATAATGCACCACACCTTCTTCAAGGTATACCGGATTTGTGTGAGATGTGGCGCGTAAAGTTTCTATACAACCACCTTGGTCAACGGCTACATCAACTATTACCGAACCAGGGCGCATTTGTTTAACTAATTCACGCGATACTAATGTTGGTGCCCTACGTCCTAACACTAAAACTGCACCGATGAGTAAATCGGCTTCTTTAACGGCAGCTTCAATATGAGCAGAGTTGCTGTAAAGAAATTCCACCCTAGAGCCAAACAAGGTTTCTAGGTAAGATAAGCGTTCAACACTCACATCTAAAATCTGGACGATCGCACCCATACCGACTGCAATTTTAGCTGCTTCTGTGCCGACAACACCGCCACCTAAAATTACTACTTTACCCGGCTTGACTCCAGGGACACCGCCCAAAAGCAATCCTCTACCACCTTGCTGACGTTCTAGGAATCTGGCCCCAAATTGTACTGCTAGCCGACCAGCAATTACGCTCATGGGGGTGAGCAAGGGGAGTTTGTTAGCACCAGGTTGTTCTACGGTTTCGTAGGCGATCGCAGTTGTACCACAATCAATTAAATGTTCTGTCAATTTGCGATCGGCGGCTAAATGTAAATAAGTAAATAATATCTGCCCTTTCTGCAAAAATTTATACTCAGATGTCAACGGCTCTTTAACTTTCACAACCAATTCCCGATTCCAAGCCGTTTCTGATGTGGGGACAATCTCGGCTCCAGCACTTCTGTAGTCGTCATCTGAAAATCCGGCACCATTACCTGCTTGTGTCTCTACAAAAATGCTATGACCATTTTCTCGCAGCACCCGCACACTAGAAGGACTTAACCCTACACGAAATTCTTGATCCTTATTTTCCTTTGGAACGCCGATTTCCATATATAGCCTCTGATAATTTTTTTGTTTAACTTTAGCCTGCGAATCTCAAGCTTGCTACCGATTTATTACAGATAGCTGTATTAAAGATAGTTAATCTGTGTTCTAAGTTTCTTAATTTAATCTGAGTAGCCCCAAACTCAAGCCCTTGACTATTACCCCAGTGTTTATACAATATATAAAGAATAGTAACAATTTATTAAAAGAGCGATTGTATAGCTCCCTACTAGGAAGCTTTTGCTGAATCAATCAAGTCATCTTGACATTCAAGCACTGCAATTAGCTCATAAGTTACCAAGTTTAGGGTAAAGCTGAAGGGGAAAATACTATTCAATTCCTTTAACCTTTACCGCTTATACCTGACAATTGCTGTGAATTCTCATATCAACTCCCGTTTGCCGAAAAAAAGGTTTCTTAAAAATGACACAAACACAACCAACAATTACACCTAAACTAGAAGAGCCAAAGTTTGGCTTTAACGAATATGCTGAACGCTTGAATGGTCGAGCTGCAATGATTGGCTTCGCTTTGATGCTGGTGATTGAATATGTCACTAATCAAGGGGTGCTATCATGGCTGGGTCTGAAGTAGTGCCACCAACCAGCATAATGTGCAAGTTGTAAGCTAGTAGTTAAAAGAGTTTCAACCAGCTGGAACAACCAGTTGGTTTTGACTTTGGCAATTGATAGCGAAGTGCTTTGCACTAGAATGTAAGCAAGAGAGGAATCAAAATACCTATTAGTGATGGAAATATCATAGACTTGCAACTAGTATGTGCAAGGCAATTAATGACTATAGTTCCTCCCCAACTAAAAAAAATCATAATTAGTGTCTGCCTTCGATGAGAAAGGCAAATTAAGGGTGAGGTATTCTTGGTAAATATACACAAAAGCTGAACTGGAACCAACCAAGCTGTGATGAATGCTGTATTACCTCGTTTTTTGAAGTCAACCTACCGAAAAGAGCCACTAATCAGTGTATTGGTGACGATGGGCGCTATAGATGCCCTGATTGGCGGATTGAATGATAGCTGGTCGTTGTTCGCTTTTGGTTTAGGAACAACAGGCATAGCGCTAGCCTTTAAGCTGTGGCGTTTCCAGCAGCGCCGTCCTCTACCAGAGGAACCTGTGGTGCAACATTATTTGCCCTCTCGTTCTTCTAGTGCGCCTTTACCAATGTTAAGCGTTTCTAAGAAAAAACCACCTCTTTAAGAGTGCTGTTAGCGGATAGCTAAGGTTTAGCCCGTTATGAGTTGATAATTCATCATTCTAAGTGGTTTGTTTGTATATAAAAAGTGAGGAAAAAGTGTGAGTAGTGAGGGAAGAGGTGGGGATAATTTTCTGCGTCCGTATATTATCCTGTCATTTATGGCAGCTCTTGCCCTTCCAGTGACTATCTGGCAAGGGTTTTACATTCATCAAGCTCATGCTGCCGTTGAAGTAACACCAAACTCCCCAACTACTAACAGCTTTGCTAATGCCCAAATACTTTACACACTCAGAGGACATAACGGAACTGTTAAATCTCTCGCTTTCAGTCCAGATAGCAGAATTCTTGCGAGTGGGGGTGCAGAAAATGAGGGTATTATTCGCCTGTGGAATCCAGTAAATGGTAAAAAGTTAGGGGATATTAATAAAGCACACAAATCAGCCATAGAGTCTTTAGTGATTTCACCCGATGGGCAAACCCTTGCTAGTTGTAGTGATGACAACACGATTAACCTCTGGAGCCTGAAAAATTTTAAATTTAGCCGCTCTTTTGTCGGACATACCAGCAACGTATTATCTTTAGCGGTGTCTCCTGATAGTAAAGTTCTGATCAGTGGAGCTTTGGATGGGATTCGGCTATGGGATTTACTACAGCAGCGCCCTTTAGGGACTCTAGTACGCTTCGATAACTTGATTTATACTCTAGCCATTAGCCCTGATGGACAGACCTTAGCTAGTGGTGATAGTAAGGGTGTAATCAAGGTATGGAGCTTGAGTACTGGTAAATTAATCAGTGAATTTGTCGCTCATTCTAATGTTGTTAGCGCTGTCATCTTTACACCAGATGGACAAACATTAGTGAGTGCTAGCCGCGATCGCACAGTCAAACTGTGGAATATTAATACTGGAGAATTAGTCCGCACTCTCACAGGACATAATAACTGGGTAAATGCGATCGCCATTAACCCCGATGGACAAACCCTTGCTAGTGCCGGCAAAGATGGGATTAAAGTGTGGAATTTAACTACAGGTGAGTTAATCAATACACTGAATGGACATACAGACTGGGTAAGTGCGATCGCTTTTAGTCCCAATGGTAAAATCCTCGCCAGTGGCGGATTTGATCGACAAATCAAGATTTGGGGAACTCCACAAAAACGTAATTAACAGCGAATACTAGAACCCCGACTTATTTAAAAAGTCGGGGTTCTGAATGGCTACCGTCCAGGCTCCTAGCCTAATGGCGACTTTTATATATACATACAAAAGAGCGATCGCCACAATACCTTGTCCTTTAGCACAAGGTATTGCAAGCATTTAATGTGTTTGCTAAACTTTTGTCTTGCTTTTTTAGAGTTTTTATAGTAAAAAATCAAGCAAAGCTCAGATTAGATTTTGCCATAATTACGCAAAATCAATCGTTGTAGCAACCAAGAGCGATATCTACGACGAGCTATTCGGTGTCGCCAATTGTTCAATAACTGTGAATACTTGATGAAAATACAGCCGAGCTAATATCTTATCCAGCAAATTACTGTAAGTATAAACATAGGTAACTTCAAATTATCTATGCAGCTACTTGCCCTCTATAATCGGAACAATTTCTGAACTTAGACAATCTTAGAACTGGTCATCGTCAGTAAATGCACTCAGGTAAAAATTACTATCTTGGCTGAAGCAAAAGTTTGTAGCGTTTAAGCGCTATTTGAAACGTAAGATAACTTGCTACTTAAATGATGTTTAATTTTTCCGAACTGCTTTTGATCCCCATTTCGATAGAATGACTAGGCAGAAACCTAAAACTAAAAACCGCTTTTGACTGCGACGCACATGAATCAACTGAACAATGGTTTTACGATATTTCTAAGTCTGCTAGTCGAGGCGATGCCTTTTTTGCTTCTTGGGGTCTTATTCTCCAGTTTGCTGCTATTTTTTGTTGATGAGCGCAAATTAGTAGAAAAAATGCCCAAAAATCCGCTGCTGGGTGCTTTAGTTGGCAGCATGATCGGCTTTTTATTTCCGGTGTGTGAGTGCGGGAATGTGCCAGTAGCACGGCGGTTCCTGATTCAGGGAGTACCCACACCAGTCGCCATTGGTTTTTTGCTAGCAGCGCCAACAATTAACCCAATTGTAATTTGGTCAACTTGGACAGCATTTCGAGATCAGCCAGAAATAGTGGTTTTACGAGTCATATTCTCTCTATCAATTGCCACAATTATTGGTTTTGTTTTCAGTTTTCAAAAAGACTTAAATCCGATAATTCAGCCTGCGATCGCTCGGTATATGAAGTTTAATCCACCCGCGCAACCAGAAACCAAACGCCGTGGTAAACGTTACCAAGTAGAACAGCAAGAAGCGATACCAAATATCTTGCAATCCGGGACTTATATTTTAGGGGGAAAAGCAGGTGTACCTCTGCGGATTGATGCTAATTTTGTACAGCCGACTGCCCCAATTTCTAATACCAATAAACCCCTTGCAGATAAACTGCGCCTAGTGGTAGATAATAGCGTCCAAGAATTCCGGGAATTGGGCGGAGTGATGATTTTAGGAAGTGCGATCGCAGCTGCGATTCAAGTCTTAGCTCCCCGTGAATTAATTCTCAGTTTGGGTGCCGGGCCTATTAGCTCGATTGTAGTCATGCTGATATTAGCAGTAGTGGTGTCAATTTGTTCTACAGTCGATTCTTTCTTTGCCCTGTCTTTTGCCTCGACCTTTAGTAGCGGTTCCTTGTTGGCATTTCTAGTGTTTGGCCCAATGATTGACATCAAAAGTGTTGGTTTGATGTTATCTATTTTTAAGCCCAAAACTGTCTTTTACTTATTTGCTCTAGCAGCACAATTAACATTTGTGTTAACTCTTTTCCTCAACTTGCACGTTTTTTAAAGAATTAATCTTTTGTTCTTCGCAAATAAACAATGCCCCATGTCCAATAACTAATGGCTAATAAAAATCCTAAATCTAAAATCCCAAATCTGTTACTCCCTTGGTTGGATGCCCTAGCAATTACATCTTGGGGCATTTTGATGTTGAGATATTGGCTGACTAACAAGCTAAACCTGTTGATTCACCCAAATTACATTTGGTTTGTGGTTGTGACAGGTATCAGCTTGATTGTTATTGGTTTCTTCAAGATGCAGGAACTTTGGCAGCGCCGTCGCCGTGATGTTACGCCAAACGGCCAACATATTAGTTTATTTCCCCCTGGTTGGGGCAGTGCTTTATTGTTGATTACAGCGATTCTAGGTTTTATCATTACACCGCAAGTTTTTGCTAGTGACAAAGCACTCCAAAGGGGCGTAACCACCGATTTATTGGGAAGTACACGCGTCAAACCCCAAGCTTTTCGAGCTACTGTTCGTCCAGAGGAGCGATCGCTTGTAGATTGGGTACGCACTGTCAATGTCTATCCAGAACCAGACACATATACAGGTCAAAAAGTCAAAGTTCAGGGATTTGTTATTCATCCGCCAGATATAGGAAAGGAATATTTGTTCTTAGCCCGATTTGTCTTAACTTGCTGTGCAGCAGATGCTTACCCAGTAGGATTACCTGTCAAACTCCCAAACAATCAAGAGCGTTACTCCCCCGACACCTGGCTGGAAGTAGAAGGCCAAATGATGACAGAAAATTTGGCAGGTAAACGCCAACTGACCATTGCCGCTACTTCTCTCAAAAAGATTCCTCAACCCCAGAATCCTTATAGTTATTAGTCATTTGTTGATGACAAATGACAAATGACCAATGACAAATGACCAATGACAAATGACCAATGACAAAATCTAAAACATTTATCCAACCACTCGATCGGATAGCGATCGCACTGATGCTACTGCTAAGTGTGCTGATTGGGTTAATCATATTGCAAGGTGATGTGGTAACTGCTCGTGTGCGGGACTTTACCTGGCAAAATCAACAGATTGGGGCGGAAGATAACTCCTTCACCCTCACCTTCAGCCGCCCAATGGAAACAAAAAGCGTAGAGGATAACTTGAAAATCGAGCCACCCCTAGCAGGTAAATTCAGTTGGGCAGGTCGGCGAATGGTTTATACGCTGTTAACACCAGCACCTTATGGCACAAATTATAAATTGCAGTTACAGGGAGCTAAAGATAAGTTTGCACAGCAAGAGGGCAAAAATCGGTTGATCCAGGCTTTTACAGGTGGCTTCCGCACACGCGATCGCGTCATTCTTTACATCGGAACCAATCAAGAAGAACAGGGGCGATTAGTTCTATACAACTTAACCCAAGAGCAAAAAAGGGTACTTACCCCCAAAGACTTGATAGTAATGGACTTCGAGTCATTTCCAGATGGAGAGAAAATTTTATTTTCGGCTCGCGCCAGCAATAACGAAGACTTACTTTCAGCCCAACTGTACACAGTCACAACAGGCGTTTCTAGTAAATCTGGACAAGAAGCACAACCAGGAGGCAAAGTTGACCTAGTTTTAGATAGTAAAGATTATCAAAACCTGAAATTTGACTTATCACCTGATGGGCAAACTATTGTCATCCAGCGCGGAAACAAAAATAATCCCGGCGACTTTGGACTATGGTTTATGCCAGCAAGCAGCGATGGTTCAGCAGAAAAACCCACCCCTAAACGTCTGAAAAGCCAACCAGGGGGAGACTTTATGATCACCCCAGATAGTAAAGCCGTAGCAGTTGCCCAAGGACAGGGAGCAGCAATCTTACCACTGCAAGGTGATGCCAGTAAACCCCTAGATTTTTTGCCGCAGTTTGGCTTGGTACAGGCTTTCTCTAAGGATGGCTCTCAAGCAGCAATGGTAAAGTTTAATACAGATTACACGCGAGATTTGTTTTTAGTGACAAACCAAGGTGTACAGAAACAACTATTAAAAACTACAGGTTCAATTCTCAGTTGCCAATTTGATATTGCCTCACCCACCCTCTACTGCTTGCTGACACAGCTAGTATCCAAGGAACAATATATAGAACAACCTTATGTGGTGGCAATTGATCTGAAAACCGGGCAACAGAAACCACTGCTAGTACTGCCTCCCGCTCAACGAAATGTGCAAATGAGTTTATCTGCTGACGGTTTAGGCTTGTTATTTGACCAAGTAGTACCGCAGGCAAACCCCCCAGCATCATTACCCACCAACACTTTGAAAACTGATGATGGAGATGTTATTGCTACCAGTAGCCTGTGGTTAATGCCTCTACTACCCATCGCTGATGCTGCGACTGTTGAAATTAGACCAGAACAACTCCCCTTAGCCGGATTTCGTCCCCGGTGGCTACCTTGACCTGAAGAGGCGCGGGAGCAGGGGCAGGGGAAAAATAGTGGAATTACCCCCATACGGTTCGGATAAGCATTTTTCACTTTCCTTGTGGTCTGGGTAAAGGATGTATATCAAAACCTTTTCGCTTTAACCGAACCATATTGGAATTACCCCTGGCTGAGTTTCAGAGCAAGTAAATTTATTTATGCCCCAATACTGCTTGGGTTTTGAATTTTTAACTCGGAATTGGGTTTAGGGAAAGGTTAAAGGTGTTTTCTTTCCCCTTTCCCCCACCCCTTATCCCCAGAACCCGACAAGTATTGATTTATTGGATCGGATACACTGTTGTAGATATTGTAGATTCAGGAGAAACAGCAATTGAGAAAGCAACTGAGCTTCGCCCAGATTTAGTTTTAATAGATATTAAATTACGGGGTGGAATGGATGGTATTGAAGCGGCGGTAGAAATTTGGAATTGTCTCCAAATACCTTTTATTTATATTACAGCATACTCTGATAAAAGTACTGTAGAAAGAGCAACATTAACATTGACTTGTGGATATATTATAAAACCTATTAGTCAACAAAATCTCTATGTTGCTATTCAAACAGCACTAAATATTATTAGAAATAAACAAGCAGAGTTAGTGTTATCTAAAGCCTATGAAGAATTAAAAATTAAGGTTAAAAACTATACTACAAAACTTGATTTAGTGAATGATGAATTAAAATTATAAATTACCCGACCTCATCAACTAGAGTCATAATTATCGACAAAAAAAGAACGTATCTTTACCAACAACAAGCCTAGCTCTTTATTAACATCGCGCCAGCTTGAAATCTTAAAATTAATTGCAGAAGGTCTTTCCACAAAAGAGATTGCAGAGTTATTAAGCATCAGTACTAAAACGGTCGAGGCACACCGAGTGCATTTGATGAAACGACTTAATATTTATGATTTTGTAGGTCTAGTACGCTATGCGGTTAGTATAAAATTAGTAACTTTTGATATCCAAAATCATTCAGATTAGCTCAATATAGTAGATAATATCTATGAGAGATAGAACAGTAAGCTTAAATATATACTTCCTTTATAAGTGAAATTAAAAATAAGTTTAATACGGAAAATTAAAACTATATTGACAGATTAAAAACATTGGCATATCTCAATGCAGAGTTAAGAAGTTAAGTTGGCTTACCGACTTGATTACAAATTACTAAATTATGTGTTGATAATTTATCCAAGCTTCCCAAAAAAGATAGATTGATAGTGTGCCCAAGAAGATGCGAAGCACTAAACTTACAGTAGAATCTGGCAGTTTTGGTAATGTGCGAGTACTCATCTGAACGCCTAAAAGACCACCACATCCCAAAACTAAACCTTGAGCAAACAGAATATTTCCCTCTAATGTGTGTCCTGTACAGGCAGCTAAAGCAGTGATGACAATTACACCCAAACTAGTCTGAATTGCTACTTTAATTTCTTCTCCCAGTAGCAACATTTGTAATGGCACCATAATCGTACCGCCACCTAAGCCAAATAAACCTGCTAAAATTCCTGCTGCTCCCCCAGTGCCAATTTTAGAAACTAATGGGTTAAATACTGGGGCTGTATTATCTTTTTCATTGAGGGCCAGTTCCTTACGAAGTTCAATCAAATAGATATTAGCGAGTAGTATGATGCCAAATGTAAAGAGTATGATGTAGGAAGGAATTTTTTTGGCGAAATATACACCTATTCCAGTAGTTAGAAAAGCTGGAATTCCTAAATAGATTACTCGTTTAAAGTCAAAGTATCCCATCGACCAATTCTGCAAACTTCCAGAAATGGAAGTAATCACAATAGCAAGGCTACTAGTAGCGATCGCCTGAACGGGAGTATAACCTAGTGTGACTAAAAGAGGAATTGTGATAATACCGCCACCTATTCCTAAAAGTCCGGCTATGACTCCAGATATTAAACCCCCAGTTACTAAAATCAACCAACTAAAATCAATCATAAATAGGTATTTTTCTAGAAAAGTGATAGTGCTAAGTGGGAATTGGGAATTGGGCATGATGATTCTTCTTCTCCCCTTGTCTTCCTTATCTCCCCCTGCTCTCTGCCCTTCTGCTCCCGTTCGGCTACGCTCACGGCAAGCCTGCCCCCTGCTCTTTTTCTCTCATCCCCGTACTGTCACCGGATGGCTAACAATGCCTCCGTAGAGCAATCCAAAATCATTCCACGGCACTGTACTCGATTGTGTGTTACCTAAATTGTCAGTAGCACGAGCTTGGAGAAAATATTCGCCAGGGACTGGGTTCCATTCAATGTCCCATCGTGTCCATGCAAATGGAAAGTTTGGTTCTCTCAGTCGTGCAAACTGCCAAGTTTTACCGCCATCTAGACTGACTTCGACACGGGCAATTTTTCCTTTCCCAGACCAAGAACGTCCACGTAGTAAATGGGTTCGAGCCGAAAGCGTAGCGGGCCAAGCTAACTCGAAAGCGCTCTTAACATTTTGATAGGTAATCAGCTTACCTTTATATGGTGCGATCGCTGGGTAATCTGCACCAATCAGTACCATCTGCTCCGTTACCCACTGGGTATATATCGGTGTTTCAGAAACCTCAATCCGCTCAATCCATTTAACGTTGGCGTTCCCTCCCCAACCAGGGAATAAGACACGGCACGGCTGGCCATGATCTGGAGGTAATGGTTCTCCATTCATTGCATAAACGACGAGCGAGTTATCTGCTAATGCTTTGGAAATCGGAACTACATTGTTGAATTTAGATTTATTTGTTCCCTTTGAGTCCAGCGAATCAAAATCTGCACCCTCTACGAGTACGTCTTTTGCTGTAGATTTCAATCCAGCCCGCTCTAATAATATGCTCAGTGGTACACCAGTCCACTCAGCCACACCAATCGCCCCAAGCCTCCACCGGGTTCCAGTGAGTGGTTTGTTATAAGCCTCTTCAAAGAAGCGCCGACCATTAGCAGCACACTCAATGGCACATGTTACCGAGATGGACGGCATCGCAATGATTTCATCGTAAGTGAACTCGCAAGGGACAGAAACGCCAGTGCCATGAATTTGCAAACGCCATATAGATGGGTCAAAGGGAGGAGGTGTACTGCGGTTGTGAACATAAAACCAATCGTTTGGTACTAAATAACCACGCTCATACATCGCTTCCCAGTTCATCTCTAACGTGCCTTTGCTATGAGAGATATACCCTGGTGGTAATGGTTTAAGTATTTTACTGCCCTTAGTTTTAACAGCTGCCTGACTGTGAGCAGGCGCAGGTTTAGTTAAACCCCCGATGGCTGTTGCGCCAACCATCGTGGCTAGTATTTTCAGAAAGCGCTGGCGCGAAATACCTACATCTGTGCTTTTTTGCCAGATGCACTCATCAACCCGTGCCTGTAGATAATCCTCTTGGTCTAAGAGGTTTTCATCACTCAAGCTATACCCCCTTGTAATTTGTAATTCGTAATTTATAGACACAGAGATAAGGGAGTGGGGAGCAGGCAGAAAATTTCTCTCCTCTGCACCATTCCCCCTGCCCCTCTGCCTCTTATCCATGCCCTGAAGAGACTAGCTGTTTATCGCCGTCCAAACACCAGTTATTTCATCTTGTGTGTAGTTGGGCAAATAGTGAGCAAATCCGTTTTTAGCAATTTGTGCGATCGCATCAATAAAGCGATCACAGTCTTCTAATGTATTATATACTGCAAAGCTGGCGCGGATAATACTAGGTATGTTGCGTGTAATTCCCCTGTCTACTTCCTGAGCAATCTCGTAGTCTCGCTCATCCGAAATATTCTTGAGTTTGCGAATGTATTCATAAGTGCAGAAAGCGCCAGCCCTAACTCCAATGCCGTATTCTTGTGCCAGAATTTCTGCTACTAAGCGTCCATCAAACCCATCAATATCAAAGGGAATAACATGGGCTAAATTATCTCCTGGGATATGTAGTTTAACTCCAGGAATCAGCCTAAGCCGTGTATATGTGAATTCAACTAGAGAGTGTTCATACTTAGCAATGCGATCGCGCCCTACTGCTTCGATAATTTCAATTGCCTTGGCAATGGCGATCGCACCCATTGCGTTTGGTGTTCCAGGGTCATGGGCCCGTTCTGTATAAAAACGCTTGATCTCTAGATTTCTGGTGATATAAGGCAGGTTCCCACCACCAATTTGATAAGGGTAAGAACTATCAAAAAATTCCTTTGGCCCCAGCAAAACCCCAGTTCCATAAGGTGCATACATCTTGTGTCCAGAGAAAGCTACAAAATCTAAATGACATGGGTCATCATCAGCACGCATATCTACTCGTTCATGCTGAATTAACTGACACACATCGGCAAAAATTTTAGCACCATACCGATGTGCTAAAGCTGCGATCTCATAAATTGGGGGTCTATAACCTGTAATTGTTGAAGCACCTGTAATAGTTACTAACTTAATTTGCTCGGCTTCAGGAAGATTTTGGTGTGCCTTGAATATATCTTCTATTTCTGCGACACTTACACTTCCATCCGGTTGGGTTCTGTATTGGACAACTTCGTCTCTAGTAATCCAAGGGAGCAGGTTTGATGAATGCTCAATATCAGAAACTAAGATTTTCCCAGGTTTTTTTGCCCAAAGTGTGGCGGCTCCATTAATTGCTTCTGTTGTATTCTTCGCAAAGATTACATAGTTGTCTGAAGATGACCCCACAAAGTCTCGAATGACGTTCCGGCTAGCGTCATACTCTCGTGTAGTGATGATGGACTTTTGCCCAGAACCTCTATGCACGCTGCCGTATGTGTCAAGCATCTCGTCTACATGCTGCTTGAGGGTTGTAAAGGGAGTGGTTGTAGCTCCATTATCCAAGTTGACGTAATTTACATAGTTTCCCTTCAGAGTCTTTACCCGAAAAGATAGAGACTCATCTGTGAATAACGGTCTAATTTCTTTGTCCCAAAAACTGTCAAAATTTTCTGCAACTAGCGGTAATTGGACAGCTTCTTGCTTTATATTTACACCTATTGCAAGTATGTCGGTCATCTTTAGCACCCCTATTTTAAACTTAGAATTTTTGGATAAGCCTAGCTACCACACCGCTTTCTCTAACTCAATCTCACATTGATAGGTAGTAATTATGGTCTTTATAATTACTTTATGGCTAGTAGAAAACTCGGTTATTACAATTATTCTTTAATAAATTAATTAAAAAGTGTATCCGTATTAACGCTTGAATAAAATAATTTTCTTGTTAATTAAACTACAATGTAAAAAATAATTGTAAGTAGTCAAGTATACTTTAAACAATTTTCTTGTAGTCATTAAACAAACTTGATATATTGAAGGCAAGTTGATAAAAAAAGCCTCTTCTAGCTAAGACTGAGGTTGCTTGCTGGGACTATATTTAACGAGAAAAAAGCCTGTACTAAGTTGAGATTATTCTTTAAAAAAGTTTTATTAATTTACTTATTCTAATTATTACTGCTTCGATATTATTTTGTACGTATTTATTCGCATTTGTCAGGTTTTCTTAACATTTTACTCTTAGCAGAAGCTCTTAGTTGTTTGCTGACATTAATAGCGATCGCTCAAAATAACAGAATTATCATCGAATAGTAGATACTTGTACTGACATCTATCCTAAGTAATAAATGAGTCAGTATAGAAATGTATTAAAGAAGACGTTTTAAATTTAAACCTTAAGACAGATGCGATTATAGAAAATAAAATATAATCTGAGGCAGTTTTTTCATGTAAAAAACTTCCTTGGGACAGAGGCACCACTGCTTTAATCTCCCCTGCTACCTGCGCCGTTCCCCTCTGCCTCTTCTTGACGGGGACGAGCATCATAGTGTTATAACGGCATCAGTCTAGATCCAAAATAGGGAACACCAATTGATGATTAATTGCTGGTGCCTGGAGAGAGTTAAACTTAGCTTCTAGAGCAAACCCTGATTAGACAAGGTTGATAAGCAATGCTAATGCCAGCACTGCTGATATTTTTAGGCAGGTGGGTCAAGAGTGATGAATGAAGCTGACACCTCAAATAAGGGGGCTGTGATGGAATCCCTAAATTCTGCTAATTCGCCACAATCGGAGCAGGCGAGTTGTCCCTTTTACTCAGTTGTGCCTAATGACAATATGGCAGTTAAACAACTGCCACTCCTCATGCCGGCTGAAGATAGACAATTTTCAAAAGATACCACCCAGCAGGACTGGGTTGCAGAGCCGGAAATCGGCAAGCAAGCACTTATTGATTCAGAATTTCAGAACCTGCTGGCATTGAACGAAGAATTGCGTGCAGCTAACAATAACTTGTATGAGCAAGTAGAGCAGCTAAAAGACAATCTAGCTGAGTCTGAAAAGGTTTTGCAGTGGCAGAAAACGCGCTCTAGCGTTACCGAGTCGATGCTCAACCAACATACTCAGGAACTAGCTGCGGCTCAAGAACAGATAAAATCTTTATTTCAACAATTAGAAATTGCTGTACAAACTATTCAACGTCAGGAAATTTTCACTGATAGTTATAAAGCACAGCTACAAATTAGCCAGCAACGCCTTGCCCAGCTAGAGCGAGAATGTACGTTGTTACACACTAATAACAGCGAACAGTCTGAGCAGTTATTGCAGTCAGAAACTGTTTGTCGGGAGTTACGTACTAGACTGATGCGACAACAACGTCAGACGCTGCAATTCAAAGCGGCTCTGGAAAAATGTCTAGATACATCGGTTCCTAGCTATGACTCCTTAGAAGATACTGCAAAACATCCCAAAGACATAACTAGTAGCCAAGGAAGATTTTCTAGAAAAGCTCGGTCTTTGTTTCCTAACGCCCAGCCAATTCAACCTTGGTCAGCAGAATCAGAATCATTGACTGAAAATGAAGATGATTCTTGGGGTGAACCGTCAGCACCAATCCCATTCCAAAGAACTGAACCGACTCCACCGCCACCATCTTCTTGGAACTGGTCAGTTAAAAAAAATACCCCAAAATCAGCAGAACCTCCTGCCCCCTCTCCAAAAATTGACGATTCCCCAGATACACCTGAAGCTGTTTCAACTTCGGGGTCATCCAATTTAGATCAGCAATTAGATAGTCTCATCCAAATGTTCTTCACTTCCCAGCCTCCATCTGCATCACCACCGCCTACTGCAAAAACAGATGTGGATGGTAATAATGCCCCTGTATGGGAGACTTTGGCAACAATATTAGAAGACGATGAGGAAGCAGAAAGTCCACGAGAGAAGGAGTTAGAGGCAGAAATTAATCGCCCTGTAACTACCTCCACTTCTTGGACAACAGATTCTGTACTTTCACCAGCCAATAACTTACTGGTGTCTTCTACTTCCTTCCACACTGAGCCGCCTATTGGAGAAGCTGAAGATTACTGGTCAGAAGTTTCTCAATTGTCACAGTTGGAATTGTCAGAAAATGATTTTTCCCCAGAGTCATTAGGTGATAACACCAATGACGGTAATTCACCTTCACCTGTGGTTTATCCCCAACGTCCACCCAAGGGGCGTAAGTCGTTGGCATCTGTGGAACTACCGAATTTTCGCCCCAAAGGTCAATAGTTAGTTGTCATTTGTCATTTGTCATTTGTCAAAATACTAAGACCAATGACCAATGACTAATACAACTCTTGGAGAGGCTGCACCCTAAGCGTAGCTATGCCGCAGGCTTTACGACTACCTTCACTACAAGTGACCAATGACCAATAACTAATGACCAATGACTAATGACCAATGACCAATGACCAATAACTAATTGAGAATCCTTGCTTCTGACTTCGGAATTACGGCTTCTGGGTTTGCCTTTGCTACTTGAGAGCGCGATCGCGGTTTGCCTGTGGCGATCGCATAATTAATCGCCAATAGCCACAGCCACAAGCCAGGATTTCGGGGTTCTAGCCAAAAACCTACCCGGTTTAAGAAGCGCCCAAACCAGGGGCTTAGTAAAGCGCTAACGAGAGCATGACGACCGAAATTGAAATAACTACCAAGCCATCGCATTAAATCTCTAGGCCCGGCCAGTTCCCAAATCCATAAAAGTAAGGCAGGATTTTTCCTAGCTGCTTTGAGTGCTAGGCGGTTAAAGGTTAACCAATCACACCTATCTTTGATGAAGTTATCTGCTACTTCTTGGGGTTCATCTGCTAACAGTCCAAAGAAGGTGTTGAGCATGGAGTTAATGCGCTGGGGTGGTAAGAATTTCCCAGTGGGTACCATCATGCCTTTGGAAAATAGCCAAGTCACGGAAACGTTGCTTTGGTAAGCCCGAATTTGGTTCAAGTGGCGGAAACTCAATAAGTCGTGTTTGAGAGCAGTATCCAACAGTGTTGTTAAGCGCTCTAAGTTGCGAACTAGCGAACCAAAACCGGTGAAGACGAGTGGAGACTGGAGTGATGCGGCATCGCCGATCGCAATCAATCTATCGAAGGCAACTGTGCGATCGCTACTTCCTACACTAAAATGCCCCGGTATATACCCAAATGTCGGCTTCTTCCACACCAATTTGTCCATATCGCACCTGCGATACTCTGGCAAAATTGTGAAAAAGTCCTCGTACATCTCTAGCAAGGAACCAGGATTTTCAGCATTGACCTCATGGTAATGAAATAAATAAATGGTCAATTCGTCATCTGCTGCGGGAAACAGTTCCCAAATTAACTGCCTTCCCCGCGAAATATCCCCATGACTATAAAGAACGTCTCCATATTGCGAATCCCATACTCCCGGCTCAAATCCGCTCTCAATTGCCGCTCCTACTGTTGGGCATACGCTATCAAAGGCACGACCACCATTTAACTGCCAAGCGATGGGTGATGCAGTTCCCATTGCATCTATTAGCAGTCTTCCACTTACTTGTTTTTCAACCTGACTAGGTAAGTGCTTGACTTGCAACAGAACTTGTGATATATCAATATCTGCACGCATAAATTCTGTTTCATCCCAGATTTCGCCGCCTGCCGCTTGCAGCTTTTGCCCACACATTTGGAGCCATTTTTCGGAATCTAAGCCTAAATTTAGGACTGTGGGTGTGTGCAGAACGGGCGATCGCAGTTTGGATGGATTGTTCGCATCAAAAAACTTATTGAAACCATCTTTGTATTCCCTAGCAATGATGGTTTCTAACTCAGCGGGGGTGACTAGACCCAGGTTAACCAAGCTTTGAATCTCATCGCGAGAAATATTCCATTCTCGGTTCATCCGGCCAAAGGGCATTCGTTCCACCAGCAGGACTTTATATCCTAGTTTTGCCATCAATGCTGCATGAATCACGCCTAATGCGCCGCCGATATAAATCAGGTCGTAAGTAGGGGATGAGGAGGATGATGAAGATATTATTTTTCCATCTCTCCCTGCTCCCCTGCTCCCCTGCTCCCCTGCTC
>NZ_JAAGOG010000117.1:0-26734 GCF_010747425.1 Nostoc sp. UIC 10630 | reverse complement strand
GAACGCAGGGCGCCACTCCTTGCCTCTGCCGCGACGCAGCAGAACGGACGCGGCAATCCCTGATTGCCGCAAGCGGCTAACTACGAGAACGCCATGCTCCGCCGCAGCTCCTTCGCGACAGCGCTCCTGGCCGGTTCGCTCCTCCTGCCAGGCGGCGTTTCGGCGCAAACCCTGAGGGCGACGATCAACTCCGATATTCGCGGCCTGATGCCCGGCCGGAGTCCGGACACCTCGACAGGCAGCGTGCTGCAAAACATCTATGAGGGACTTGTGGCCTGGCGCGCCGATGGCAGCGTCGCCCCCATGCTCGCCGAGGCGATCGAACTCTCCGGCGACGCACGAACCTCCACCTTCGTCCTGCGCGACGGCGTCAGCTTCCATAACGGTGCGCCTCTCACCGCGAAGGAAGTGGTCTGGACCTGGCAGCGCTTTCTCGATCCGAAATCGGCCTGGCCGTGCCGGGGCAATTTCAACGGCACCAATGCGATCAAGATCGAGACGGTCGAAGCTGTCGACGAGAAACGCGTTTCCTTTCATCTGGCGGCCCCGAGCGGCGCCCTTCTGAGCGCGATGGCCCGGGCGGATTGCGACTCCGCCGGCATCGCCCACCCGGCTTCCGTCGATGGCGAGGGTAACTGGGTCGCCGCCATCGGAACCGGGCCGTTCAGGCTGTCGGAATGGCGCAAGGGCCAATTCGTCGAGCTCGCCCGTTTCGACGGCTACAAGCCGCGCCCGGAGCCGTCCGACGGGCTTGCCGGCGCCAAGATCGTCAAGGTCGAGAAGGTCCGGATCGAGCTGATCCCTGACGCGCAAGTGGCCAAGCTCGCCCTTCTCCAGGGGCGCATCGACATCTGGCCCGATGTCGATACCGTGCATGTCAAGGAACTGACGCAAAGCGCCGCTTTTTTTTTTATTTATACGGTTTCCTTCTGGTCTTAAAGTTATAGCTTTTTCTTCATCGTTATTTGGTTATAAGAGACAGGCGTGGCATTTAGGCCCGACGGTCAAACAATTGCCTCTGCCAGTGTTGATAAGACAGTAAAACTGTGGAATCGTAAGGGGCAAGTGTTACAAACTCTCCAACGTCATAGCAGTTCGGTTAATAGCGTGGCATTTAGCCCCGACGGTCAAACCATTGCCTCTGCCAGTGATGATAAGACGGTGAAGTTGTGGAATCGTAAGGGGCAAGTGTTACAAACTCTCCAAGGTCATAGCAGTTCGGTTTATAGTGTAGCATTTAGCCCCGACGGTCAAACCATTGCCTCTGCAAGTGATGACAACACGGTGAAGCTGTGGAATCGCCAGGGGCAAGTGTTACAAACTCTCCAAGGTCATGGCATTTCGGTTACTAGCGTGGCATTTAGCCCCGACAGTCAAACTATTGCCTCTGCCAGTTGGGACACCACGGTGATACTGTGGAATCTCAACTTGGATGATTTAATGGCTAAGGGTTGTGCTTGGGTGCGCGATTATTTGCAAAATAACCCCAATGTGAATGAGAGCGATAAGCGTTTATGTGATGATATTGGCACACGCAGGGAATGAAGATAGCAGGGGGAGCAGGGGAAGCAGGGGGAGGTCTTTTGATTCAGCTACATGGAGAGATTTCTGTAATGAGCAGCCCCAACTTAGAATAAAGCGATCGCCTGTATGATTTTATGATGATGGTGGTCAGTGAATATCCTGTCGTAGCGATCGCTGTTGCTGTAATCTGAGAAAGTGCGATCGCTGTTACTGTAATCTGAGGAAGTGCGATCGCTGTTGCTGTAATCCGAGAAAGTGCGATCGCTATCGCTGTAATCTGAGGAAGTGCGATCGCTTTTGCTGTAATCTTAAGTCTACAAATACTTCTGCAACAATAACCCTAACTTTTCCTTGGTCGCGGCTGGTGCTTTATCCAACTGAGTCAAAATCGCATACTGCAACGCCGAATGCGCCTCACTAGTTGGCGGATTTTCACTCAAGCGCCGCACCGTTTCTTGAATCACCTTTTGAGCATTCACAGCATTCCGCAGCAAATTGCCAATCACCATCTCCACCGTCACACTGTCATGGTCTGGATGCCAACAATCATAATCTGTCACCAACGCTAAAGTTGAGTATGCAATTTCCGCTTCCCTTGCCAACTTCGCCTCTGGTAAATTCGTCATCCCAATGATTGTTGCATCCCAACTGCGGTAAAGATTCGATTCTGCCTTAGTGGAAAAAGCTGGCCCTTCCATGCACACATAAGTGCCGCCGCGATGGAGAGTAACTTCTGGTAAATTGAGGGATGCGATCGCATCTGCCAACACAGTAGCCAAGTTCTTACAAATCGGATCGCCAAAGGCAATGTGAGCCACAATTCCCTCACCGAAAAACGTTGAAAGCCGATTTTTCGTTCTGTCAATAAACTGATCTGGCACCACCATATCCAGTGGTTTCGCCTCTGCCTTCAAGGAACCCACAGCACTAGCTGAAATTAAATACTTCACACCCAATTGCTTCATCGCATAGATATTAGCGCGAAACGGTAACTCAGAGGGTAACAGCGTGTGATTGCGGCCATGACGCGCCAAGAAAGCTACCCGTGTACCATCCAATGTTCCCAGAATCAAAGCATCAGATGGTGAACCAAAAGGAGTTTGGATATGCACTTCTTCGACATCTTTGAGCGCATCCATTTTGTACAGACCACTGCCACCAATAATCCCAATACTAGCTTGTGCCATGATTCTGAACCTGTTCCTTGCTGATCTGCTAAGTTATTTTACCGAAAAGGGGAGTAGCAGAGAAGCCAAGAAACAAAGCAATGTCTACAACGGGTGGTTCCTGAGCGCAGCCTCTCATAGAGAAGGGCTACGCTTACGGATTTCGTGCTGCTAACAATATTGAATTGTTTGCGTGCAGATAAAAGCGATCGCTCAGTTATTTGAGCGTTAATTATTAAATCCTTAAAATCAAATCTCCGATAGTTTTTGCAGATTAACGGTTATGATTTGTACTGAAATTAATCGTTATTATAATCTGTAATCAATACTTAATGTATACAAATATTAAGTAGATGCACTCCTGAGCAGCGAAACAAACCAAGCGTTATACTTTTGGGAAAAGGCTTATTTTAACCCCTGCTTTTAACATTTTCATAAATCAATGACTCTCAATTTTCGCTTTGCGGTAGTCAGCGACTTACACCTGGCACTTCCTCACACAATCTGGGATCATCCTAGCCGTTTTCATCTGGTAGAAGTCAGTATATCGGCGTTTCAAAGTGTACTGGAACATTTAATACAACTCGATTTAGATTTCTTATTGTTGCCAGGAGATTTAACCCAGCACGGCGAACCAGAGAACCACGCCTGGTTACAAAAATGTTTAGCCCAGCTACCTTTTCCCGTCTATGTTGTTCCTGGTAATCATGACGTTCCCGTGATGTTGGCCGATCAGCAATCAATTTCTTTTGCGGATTTTCCCTACTATTACACAAAGTTTGGCTATGAAGACCCGCAGCAAATGTACTACATTCGTCAGTTACTCCCTGGAGTTAAGCTGATTGGACTGAATTCTAACTTTTTTAATGACCAGGGTGAGCAAGTGGGGTGTTTGGATGCCAAACAGCTACGGTGGTTAGAAGAGGTACTGGCGGCATCTGTTGATGAATTAGTTTTGGTGATGGTGCATCATAATGTGGTGGAACATTTACCCAATCAAGCGAACCATCCACTAGCAAATCGCTATATGTTGTCCAATTCAGCAGAACTTTTACAGTTGCTGAGGCGCTATGGAGTCAAACTAGTATTTACGGGGCACTTGCACGTTCAGGATATTGCTTACTCAGATGGAGTATATGATATTACCACTGGTTCTTTAGTGAGCTATCCTCACCCTTATCGGGTGCTAGAGTTTCATCGGGATAACCAAGGTAAAGAATCGTTGCAAATTGTATCTCATCGGGTAGAGTCAGTGCCTGATTTCCCCGACTTGCAACAGTCATCGCGGCAATGGATGGGCGATCGCTCTTTTCCCTTTTTAGTCAAGCTACTAACTCATTCTCCATTAAACTTACCACTATCACAAGCGAAAAGATTAGCTCCTAGTTTGCGAGACTTCTGGGCAACTATTGCCGATGGAGATGCAGTATTAGACTATCCCCAGTTTCCATTAGAAGTGCGTCGCTATATTGAGACTTATAGTGCATCAGCACAGTCCAACCCAGGCATGGCCACTGGTGGAACTCTTACACTGATTGATAATAACAGCACACTTTTGCTGCGTTAGGAGTGATGAGTATCCGTGTGAAGTTAACTTTCTTGTCTGGGCTGAATGCTTGGTAGTCGAATAGCTGATTCTGCTGTATTTCTTTTAGATTGCGATGACCTCCGGTCGGTCGGAGACCATCGCCTCCGGCGGGCGGTTACGCCATCGCTCCTGCCATAATTCTCCTATCAAAAGTAACCAAGACGCGGGCTACTCCAAACTCTTGTACAGACGCGATTAATCGCGTCTCTAATTACCGATATCTTCATTCCAAAGTTCGGGATTCGTTGCAATAAACTCACTCATCATTTGTTCGCAATCGTCAAGATTAAGATCGATTACTTCTACACCGTGAGATACCATAAATTCTTTAGCACCAGGAAAAGTTTGGGATTCTCCGACGATGACTTTTTTAATACCAAATTGCACCACAGCCCCAGCGCACAGGTAACACGGCATTAAAGTTGAATAGAGTGTAGTACCTCTATAGCTGCCAACTCTCCCAGCATTGCGGAGACAATCGATTTCCGCGTGCGTAACAGGATCGCCATCTTGCACACGTTTATTGTGTCCTCTGCCGAGAATTTTGCCATCTTTGACGAGAACCGAACCAATAGGAATTCCACCTTCTTGTCTGCCTTGTTTTGCTTCTTGAATCGCAGCTTCCATAAACTCATCCATATTAATATCTCCTTTTATGTCAAAACAACTTGTATTAATGGATCACGATGGCGGTGTAGATGACTATCTGGCAACTATGCTGCTTTTGACGATGGATCATATCGAACTCCTTGGTGTTGTCGTCACTCCAGCAGATTGCTACATTCAACCGGCTGTTAGCGCCACACGTAAAATTCTCGATTTGATGGGATTTTCTCATATCTCAGTTGCAGAAAGTACTGTGCGCGGTATCAATCCATTTCCTACTCTCTATCGCCGTGATTCCTTTATCGTTGACCATCTCCCCATTCTCAATAAAAGCGAAACCATCACTACGCCTTTGGTTGCCGAAACAGGTCAAGATTTCATGATTAAGGTGTTGCGTGAGGCATCAGACCCCGTAATGTTGATGGTAACTGGGCCGTTGACCACCGTTGCAGTAGCTTTAGACAAAGCACCGGATATTGAAGCCAAGATTCACAAAATTGTTTGGATGGGAGGTGCTTTGAATGTCGGTGGCAATGTAGAAAAAAGTTTAGAACCTGGACAAGATGGTTCTGCCGAATGGAATGTTTATTGGGACGCGGTTTCAGCAGCGCGGGTGTGGCAAACGCAAATTGAAATTATTATGTGTCCTTTGGATTTAACTAATAATGTCCCAGTTACATCAGAATTAGTGCAAAAAATGGGGCGACAACGCCACTATCCCATCTCTGATTTAGCCGGACAATGTTATGCGCTAGTTATTCCCCAAGATTATTATTTTTGGGATGTGCTGGCCACTGCTTATTTGGGACACCCAGAATTTTATCAATTACGCGAATGGGAAACAGAAATTATCACTACTGGAGTCAGTCAGGGGAGGACTAAAGTAGTTTCTGGCGGTCGGAAAATTTATGCGATGGATAAAGTAGATAAAGACGCTTTTTATGATTATATTTTGCAACAATGGGCAAGATAAAAACCTAAAAAATTAGGTGGCGTGGATACTCAAACTTGTGCCTGCACAACAAAATTCTCAACTTGTGTGATTCGATCCCAATCAATGGCAGCAACCCACAACTTCTCCTCTTCGGAGAACTGCACCACTCCATCAACTTCCAAATCCTCGCTATATATCGTGAGTAACTGCCCATCTCGTAGCTCAATACTTTGATTCGCTAAGTCTTCGATTGTACCAATACAGTTCAAACGCAAACGCCCTTCAGCATCAGCATTATGAAAATCTGCAAAAACTCTAGGGTTAATCATTCTATGTGATCCAAACTATAACTGCTGCTTTGCTGGATTTGGAACAGTAGGTGTAAGGAGTTGACTAACTTGCTGCGGGTTTAAACCCCTTAATGTTGCATGATTAGCACTTCTACCGGATGTTCGGATTACATCACCACCTGCTTGGCGAACCTTGCCAACTGTTGTTACACCAATCTGACCATGAGGAATACTCGATGCCAACTCCGCTACTGACGATCCTACTGCACATTCCACAGAAATTCCTGTTATGCCACTGGGATGAGTACCTATTCCACGTCGAATATCCTCTGGACTATTACGCCCTCCCCGAACTACCAATGCTTCATCTGGAATTATTGTCACAAGTGTAGTGTTTTTGATTAAAGATTAGAATTTGATCGGTACTTCATGAATTGCATTGTATGCTACAAATTTAAAGAATCGTTAGGCTGTTATGCGTAACTATATTTGAAGGTTGTCTATACGATCAAATTCAGCAAGCACTAGCTAAAACAATAGAAATGGTTGAAGAAATTCCAAAAGTAGGAGACACAGGATTAGAATTAATCAGCTATCCAGAAGAAGCTATTCATGAAATTATAACAAATGCTTTATTACTAGGACTTATAAAAATCGTGCCAGGGAAATCGCGTATCGATGCAAAATGGTGCAAAGTTTAAACCTATCTCAAGCATTATTCTTGTTAAAGCCAAAAAAGCTATATTGATTATTGAGAAGTGATAAACTTTAAACCTAAGAAGAGAGCCGCAACAGTTCCTGCCACAGAAATTTCTCCTTGAATAATTTTATCTAAAACTGATTCTATAGGAATAAATACAATTTCAATCTCTTCTGTAATATCTAGTTGTTGCTCTCCAACTTTGCTCACATTATCTGCTAAAAATAAATGTATTTGATTGGTATCTTTACTCGGCTTATCGTATAGAGTTCCAATTTTTCTAAATTCTTGGGCAATATAACCAGTTTCTTCTGTAAATTCTCTAATTGCTGCTACTTCTGCACTCTCTTTTGTCGGGTCAAAATTTCCTGCTGGCAGTTCCAAGAAAAATTCCCCTACGGCGTGTCTGTATTGCTGGACAAAAATTATCTCTTTATTACTAGTAAGAGGTAAAACCATCGCAACGTCAGGCTTAATACTGACGAAATAATCATCTATAATTTTGCCATTGGGTAACTCTATTTCATCTTGCCTGACCCGACACCAAGGATGATCTAAAACCATTTTTGATTTTAAAATCTTCCATTTTTTTAAGTTATTCATAAATAAAAATAATATATAAAATATTTGCTCATCAAGCAATGAATGTAAAAAAGTATAACAGATACATCCGATAATCTAAATTTTGAACTTACACTTACTTTTGCAAATAACATAATATACAGAATTAGTATGCAAATAAATGTAAATTTATTTACTGTAAATAAAAGATTTCCGTTGACCATTAGTCGGGGTACAACGGCACAGACAACAAATGTATGGGTGAGGATTTCAGAAGATGGTATCGAAGGCTGGGGGGAAGCATCGCCATTTGGTGTGGGTAATCATCGGCAATCAACTGATGCAATCAAAAATGCTTTAGAGCAAGTTCTACCACTGTTGCAAACATTCAGCCCTTTACAACGGCAGGAAATTGAGCAAGTTTTAATACAAAACCAGGTTCCTTCTGCTGCAAGAGCTGCCTTGGATATGGCAATGCACGACTGGTTAGGTAAGCGCGTAGGATTACCTTTGTGGCAAATTTGGGGACTAGATCGCAATCAAATAGTACCAACTTCAGTCACAATTGGGATTAGTTCCCCTGAAGGTGCTAAAGCAAGAGCGCGAGACTGGTTACAATTTACCGATGTCCGCCTTTTTAAGGTGAAGTTAGGCAGTCCAGATGGTATAGATGCAGATAAAAAAATGCTATTGGCAGTGCGAGAAGAAGCACCGGAACCAGAGTTTTTCGTTGATGCCAACGGGGGTTGGAGTTTAGAAGATGCGATCGCAATGTGCAATTGGCTAGCTGAATTGGGTATAAAGTATGTAGAACAGCCATTGCCACAGGGTCAGGAAAAAAGTTTAGCAAAACTCAAAGAACACTCTCCCCTACCCATCTTTGTTGATGAAAGTTGCTTCACAAGCTCTGATATTCCCGATTTGGCAAATCACGTGGATGGTATTAATATCAAACTGATGAAATCAGGGGGACTAACAGAAGCGATGCGAATGGTACATACAGCACGAGCATATCGGTTGCAAGTAATGTTCGGTTGCTATTCTGATAGTTCCCTAGCTAATACAGCAGCATTACAGCTAGCACCACTAGCTGATTATTTAGATTTAGACAGTCACCTCAACTTAATCGATGATCCCTTCACGGGTGCATTGCTAAAAGAAGGTAGAGTTTTGCTAAACGATTTACCAGGTTTGGGGGTAAAACACAGTGCGTCTACCACTTAATCAACGAGTAGCTATCTTGCTACATGAGGGAACTACTGGGGCTCACGGCAAAACAGGACTCGCAATTTTACGTTACAGCGAAGCACCAATTGTAGCCGTCATTGATCGCGAATGTGCTGGCAAATCTCTGACAGAATTAACAGGTATCAAACGTGATGTACCGATTGTGGCATCGGTAGCCGCAGCCTTAGAGTACAAGCCAGAAGTTTTGGTAATAGGCATTGCTCCAAGTGGTGGTGCTATCCCAGATGATTATTGGCTAGAAATCAAAGATGCTCTAGAAGCTGGGATGTCCTTGGTAAACGGTTTGCATACACCAATGGCAAATATACCCGACTTAAATGCACTGCTCAAACCAGGGCAACTAATTTGGGATGTCCGCAAAGAGCCGCCTAATATAGGTGTTGCTAGTGGAATAGCACGCACGCTTCCGTGTCGACGGGTATTGACAGTGGGAACCGATATGGCGATCGGTAAAATGTCAACTAGTCTACAGTTACATTGGGCATCAAAACTGCGGGGTTGGCGTTCTAAATTTCTCGCCACAGGTCAAACTGGGATGATGTTAGAAGGCGATGGTGTGCCTTTAGATGCCGTGCGGGTAGACTTTGCTGCTGGTGCTGTGGAACAAGTAGTGATGCGCTACGGCAAAAACTATGACATCTTGCACATTGAAGGACAAGGTTCACTGCTACACCCTGGTTCAACGGCAACCCTACCCCTGATTCGTGGTTCCCAACCCACTCAACTGGTGTTAGTCCATCGGGCGGGACAAGTTCATGTCCGCAATCATCCCCATGTAATAATTCCACCTTTACCAGAGGTAATTCGTCTTTATGAAACCGTTGCTAGTGCAGGTGGTGCTTTTGCAAGTGTGCCTGTAGTGGGTATAGCGCTTAACACAGCACATTTAGATGAATCTGCGGCTGAGGAAAGCATCGCTCAAATAACAGCAGAAACCGGGCTACCTTGCACCGATGTAGTCCGCTTTGATGCCAATGTGCTTTTGGATGCAGTGATGAAGAATTAGATGGTTAGAAAGACGCGATAAATCGCCGTCTTTACAATAGACATAGGAGTGAAAATGAATGTAGAGATGTAGAGGCGTTGCAATGCAACGTCTCTACAAGGGTTTCAGGTAACGCATAATTAATTTCTGGAGATGTCTAATAAGTAAGTCCTTTGTAGAGACGGTGATTTATCGCGTCTCTTGCCTTAACCGAACCGTATTGTCTCTACTCTTTCAGGACTTACGCCAAAAATAGCCCAAACCGTTATTTTCCGGTAGGGGTAATTCATGAATTGCACCTACCGCGTGTAGTTTTGCGTAAGTCCTATTTTTTATACAATTTTGGATTTTAGATTTTGCAATTTAAAAAATTGCGTAATATATGGCATTTTCGGTGGCTGGGGTAGCTTCACCTCAGTCCACTATCAATACTTTTCGGATAAACCCAATAATCTCTCTTTTGGTCTGGGGAAAGGTTAAAGGGGAAAGGGAAATTCAAACCCTTTCCCTTTCTCCTTTCCCCCTTAACCGAAAAGTATTGAGTCCACTATGGCTGATAAGTTACTTTTATTAAAATAATTAGCCCTTTCTTGTCAAGTCCTCTTGACGTTTCGTTACAATTCTGTTAAATTTAGTTACATAAGTAAACAAAAGAAGAGAAAAAAATATGTACACCACTGTAAATGAAGACGGCATTCTCAATAACTACGCAGCTGAACCCAAGGTTTACTACGCCGAGTACCCAGCAATTTGGGAACAACGTAAATACGTTTTACAAGGTCTTTTTGCGACTTTAATTATTACAACTTTAGTTTTAATTGGTTTTAGCGTTAGCTAAGATTTTCAATTTCGGTATCGCTGTATCTCATTGTCATTCGTACCTCTCTCTCTTACCCCGGTTAGTTTCGCCGGGGTTTTTTGTGTTTTACTGCTGTGCAATCGCATCTCAAACTACGACGTTGTAGAATAAATGCGATCGCTCATAAAATAAAGACAAATCAATAAAAAGGGGTGTTTATGACAACCCAACTCGGTGAAACCAAATCTTCAACAGAACTGGTAATATCTTGGGAAGCGTTGCCCGCAGATTTTCAGTTAGAGGATGAACCAGTGGAAAATACAGGTCAGCCACTATTAGCTGGTGCTTTGCGCGAAAGCCTTGAGATAAGCGGTTTCATCCAACCGCAGATGTTGATAGCCTCAAATTTTGGACTTTGTGCAACAATAAACGGGCAATTTGTTGCTAAAGCACCCGACTGGGTTTATGTGCCATCGGTAAATCAAGTTTTAGGAGAACGCAAAAGCTATACACCCAATTTAGATGGGGATATTCCGGCAATTGTGATGGAATTTCTATTTGACGCTGAGGGTGGAGAATACTCTTTTAAGCGAACCTATCCACCAGGAAAATGGTTTTTTTATGAGCAGATTCTTCAAGTTCCAATTTACGTAATTTTCGACCCAAATGGCGGTTTGTTAGAATTTTACCAACTCGAAAACAGCCGCTACGAGTTAAAGCAACCTGATGAAAATGGTCGTCATTGGATTGATGCAATGGGTTTATTTCTGGGAACTTGGCAAGGAACAAAGGAAGCTAGAACTGGTTACTGGTTGCGCTGGTGGGATGAGGCAGGTAATTTGTTGCTTTGGGCGGTGGAACAAATTGAACAGGAACGTCAGCGTACCGAACAAGAACGCCAACAAAAAGAACGGCTAATTACCTATTTACAATCTCAAGGTATTGACCCAAATAATCTGCAATAGCATATATAAGCCAAATTTTCAAGTATTTGAGTGACTCAGTTTAAGCAAATAAGTACTGGAATGGGATGCCTCACAGAACAGTTCGCGGTTCGCGTAGTGTCTCACAAAAAACACATCGCTATATGCGTATTTTGCTAATTGCTCATAAAATTTAAAAAAGAGCCTTTTGCATACGTGGGCCCAAGTATGAAACGAATCTGGAAGTCTTTACTTCTAGCCTGGAAGTGGGTATTACTTTCAGCTGCTACATCAATTTTGATAATCCTAACGCAGCCAACTTCGCCCCTTCTGGCACAAGAACCTGCTGCTTCTACCACTATTGAAACGACAAAGCCCAATTCAGAAACAACTAAAGTCCAAAAGTTACGGGAAGCGCTGCAACGTTCATCAACGCCAGAAGAACCAAAACCCGCCCCTGAAGTTTCCGAACCGAAAAAGCCAGAGTCGCCACAGGAACCCCCACTCAGCCCGGAAGAACTCACCCGTCAGCTAAAATTTATAGAAGCGGATAAACTTTATCTGGCGGGACAAATCCCAGAGGCGGAAAAAATTTACCGCGAAGTTAAGCAGCCTTTTGGTAAAACATCAGATAATCAACAGCGTAAAACTGCCATACTCGACCCCACGCAACTATCCCCAGGAGGTAAAGTCTACTGGCGAGAATCAGAGGCAGGGATAGCACAAAAGTTGCAAACAAAAACTTTAGTACCTCTGCAACTATTAGTTGAGCAATATCCTGAATTTATCCCTGGCCATATCCGATATGCTGAAGCGTTGAAACAATACGATCGCACTAATGAAGCATTAGATATATTAGAACGGGCTTCTTCGCTGTATCCAGATCAAGCAGAATTAGTTAAAGCTAGAATTACAGCCCTAGCTGGCGAGAAAAAATGGATGGAAGCGTCTTTAGCAGCGCGTCAATTTGCTATTCTCAACCCGAAAAATCCCCAAGCGCCTGAGTTTACAAAACTAGCAGAAGAAAATCTGAACCGTTACAAATCTTATACACAAGGAGAAATTAGAGGGAATGTCCTCGGTAATATTATTACAGGTGCTTTAGGTTATGCCGTCACTGGCAGTCTGCTTGGGCCGTTTTCTGCCCTTGACTCTACCATCATGCTGTTACAAGGTGAACGAGCCATAGGAGAGTCGGTTGCAAAGCAGGCAAAAAAACAGCTGGGTGTAATTATAGACGAAGAGATTTTGGCATACGTCAATGAAATTGGACAGAAATTGGCGAAGGTAGGAGGACGGGACGAGTTTAAATACGAATTCTTTGTGATTCCAGAGGAAAGCCTGAACGCCTTTGCATTACCTGGGGGTAAAATTTTTATTAATGCAGGTGCGATCGCTAAAGCTAATTCCGAAGCAGAATTAGCTGGGTTAATGGGTCATGAATTATCCCATGTACTTTTATCCCACACTTTTCAATTAGTCAGCGAAGGCAACCTGATCTCTAACGTTACCCAATATCTACCTCTGGGCGGCACCATCGGTCAACTGTTTGCACTCAGTTACAGCCGCGACATGGAACGTCAGGCAGATAATCTCGGCACACGCCTAATTGTTGCCACTGGCTACGCTGCTGATGGCTTGCGTAACCTAATGCTGACGCTAGAAAAACAGCAAAAAAATGCTCCTCCTAGTTGGTTATCTTCACACCCAGGCGGCAATGAGCGAGTTAGTTATTTAGAAAACCTCATTACCCGTAATAGCTACAACCGTTACGCTTATGAAGGAGTGGAACGTCATCTAGAAATTAAAGCACGGGTGAAAAAGCTACTCGAAGAGAAAAAAGCAAGAGAGGAAAAAAAATAGCGTTTTTAATGAATCAAAATAGAGAATTATTCGTCACTTAAACTATCAATTCCCTACTTATTTCTACTGGAGGATGATTTATGTCATCACAACTACTGCGATTGATATCTTTGGGTAGTATTGGCTTATCTTTGTTTCTGGGCAATTCGGCAGCAATGGCACAATATGACTCTACTGGCGACGGTGTTGTAGTACCAACAGTGCCATCAGGTGGCTCATCAGTTCCAATAGACACATCGACAGGTATACCCCCTTCACCCTCAGCTGACGGTACAACTCGGTTTACCTGCCAGAGTTACAACGGTCAGTATACCGTTATGTATCAGCCACAAAGTCAACCAGGACAATTCTTTCCTTGGGCAGCGCCTGCGGCTTTGGGCGGTGGTTGGGATGCACAGAGACGTTGTGCAACAATTGCTAGTCGCTTAGAACTTTATCGTCCAGATGGTTTACAAGAACTCCAGACATCTGTAGAAAATAACGAAAATATTGTCTGCGTCACAACAGAAGCTAACCCAAGCTGTAGAATTGTGTTGACAGTACCGCGTGGGAAAGATCCTGTTGTAATCCGCAATAGTATTTTTCAGAACTTGACTACTGCTGACAACGGACAGCAAACTATAGCCGTTAACACTTATGGCGATCGCAGTAGTGGAGGGAATGAATTATATAATTTAGGACGTACACTTCTAGGGAGTGGTAATAATCGGATTAGTTCATCTAGAAGTGGCATTAATCTAAAACCTTTCCTCGATCGCAAAGATGGCGGTACTGGAAACAATTTGCGGAATGGAGTAGCAGTTCGTCGCCAGTCTCAGCCTAACTCTGTTCGCTTAAAACCTGGTAATTTCCGCTAATGTTTGAATCACTCAACATATCAGAACAATTTCGCCAAAACTAAAAGATATCGTTTTTTCTGTCGCGGTAATCCTAAAATACAGATTTACATTATAAGGTGGGTTGTTTACCCACCTTATTTTATATCGGGTGAAATATCTATCATTAAGAGGATGTTTGAAAAGTCTTATTATTGGTATTCAAAATTTTGAATTATCTAAGTTATCCGATAACATTAAGGGTGGTTAAGGTGAATTTAAAAGTACCTCAAGTCCCAATAAAGCAATTTTCAAAAAACTTGAAAATTAATTAGATAAAGGCATATAAGTAAGTGAGCGTAAATAATTGTCGTTGGGATAAGGCTATAGGTAATAGGCAGATGTATAAGGGTTTTAGCATAATTAAATTTTATTTACATAGTTTGATTTTATTGTGTCCATTTACTTCCTATTTTTTTGAACTGAACCTTATTAGGATATATGACTGAGAATAATTGCTGTGTAAACAAACATCTCTAACCCTACAATTATTTTCATCTTAACCTTTTGCTAGCTGTTTCTTAATCTGAACAGTATACTTTGAGATTGCTCAATTCAAAACTCATACAAAAAACTGTGTATTTGTCTTCTAACAATCTCTAATAACAGTGATTTAGAAGGCATACCTTATATTGTCTATGTTGATATTGCAAACTCTCTAAACTGCAAAGATGCACTTCGCAGTTAACGATCTTTTGATACAAGTATCATAAATAACACTTGCACCCAAAAGTTCCCATACTTTTGCAGCATACGATTGGGCAACTTAGTTCTGTAGTTGCCGCAGATAAACGCTAATCTTCGCAAAACTTGAATCTACCCCAGCACTAACTTATGGTAATTAATAATACAATCCGCTTTTCACAATTCAATGCTTCTCTAAACCGCAGAATTCAAGGACAATTAACGAACGATTTGTCAACCCCTAATAATGCTCAGGCAAAAGCTGTTGCAGAAATTATCCAGCGTAACAACCCAGATGTGCTGCTAATTAATGAGTTTGACTACTCCCAAGAAGCAGTTAAACTATTCCAGCAAAATTATTTAGCCATAAGTCAAAATGGTACGACTCCTGTTGACTACCCCTACTTCTATATCGCTCCCTCCAACACAGGTATTGCCTCTGACTTTGACTTAAACAACAATGGCACAGTAGTTACAACCCCAGGCACATCAGGATATGGCGATGATGCCTTCGGCTTTGGTGATTTTCCTGGCCAATACGGGATGTTACTGTTATCCAAATATCCCATCAACACTACCAACGTCCGCACCTTCCAAAACTTCCTCTGGAAGGATATGCCTAATGCCTTGCTTCCCGATGATCCCAATACACCAGGGCCAAATGATTGGTATTCTCAGGAGGAACTATCAGTTCTACGCCTCTCCTCTAAAAGCCACTGGGATGTACCCATCCAAGTAAACGGCGAGACAATTCATGTCCTTGCTAGCCACCCTACACCCCCAACCTTTGATGGTGCGGAAGACCGCAACGGTAAGCGCAACCACGACGAGATCCGCTTTTGGGCAGACTATATTACTCTTGGGAAAAGTAATTATATCTACGATGATGAGGGAAAAACGGGCGGGATTGCTTCTGGTTCAAGCTTTGTGATTGTGGGCGATCAAAATGCAGATCCGTTAGATGGTGATAGTTTTGACAATGCTATTCGTCAACTGTTGCAAAATCCCAATATCAATACTAATGTCATCCCTACCAGTCTTGGTGGTGTCCAACAAGCAGACTTACAAGGTGGTGCAAACGCTAGCCAAAAAGGTAATTCTAGCTTTGATACCGCCGACTTTGCTGACAATGCTCCCGGAAATCTGCGGACTGATTATGTTTTACCCTCAGCTGACCTAAAAATTGCCAACTCAGGAGTATTTTGGCCTCTAAATACCGATTCAACGTTTCCTTTAGTAAGTACTTTCCCTTTCCCCAGTTCTGACCATCGCTTGGTGTTCGCAGATGTGCAAACTGGGTCGACTCAAGCAGGTAAAACTATTCCCAGTGTGGGATTTGAACGACAAACTATTTTTGCTACTAGCTTTATTCCGACTGGTGCAGCGGGAACGGTGAATGGCGCACTAACTCGACTGGGTGGACTATCTGGTGTCACTTACGATGCTGTGAATAACCGCTATTACGCCATCTCAGACGATCGCTCTCAAGTTGCCTCTGCCCGTTTTTATACCTTCACTACTGCCGACTCCGGGGTGACTGTTACTAACGTCACACCACTGAAAGATAGCAATAGTAATTTCTTTGCAATCAACAGCCTTGACCCAGAAGGTATTGCTTTAACTAACAATGGGACTGTTTTCATCTCTTCGGAAGGCGAAGTAAATCCTACTGTTGGTCGTGTTACTAATCCCTTTATTAAAGAGTTTTCCCTTGCAACAGGGCAAGAAGTAGGATCGCTAGTTGTCCCCAGCAAATTCCTGCCAGTAGTTCAGGACACTAACAGCAACGGTATTGTCGATGCCGGAGATACGCAGACATCAGGCGTATACAATAACTTAGCCTTTGAAAGCCTCACCATCACACCCGACCAGAAAACCCTATTTACCGCCACTGAAAACGCACTATCCCAAGATGGATTAAAAGCTTCACTCACCAGTGGTAGCCCATCCCGGATTCTGCAATACAATCTATTTACTGGACAACCAGAAAAAGAATACCTCTACATTACCGATGCCATTCCCGAAGCACCAAACCCAAGCACAGGCTCTGCTGACAATGGTTTGGCAGATTTGCTAGCAATAGATAATCGTGGTACTTTCCTGGCGTTGGAACGCTCCTTTGCCCAAGGTGTAGGCAACACCATCAAAATCTACGAAGTTTCTTTGCAAGGTCCAACTGACATCAGTTTCTACGATTCTCTCAATAATTTGAGTACAGAACAACTAGCAGCTATTAAACCCGCTCAAAAACGTCTGCTGTTGAATTTAACCGATCTGAATTTACCTACTGATGCCAATCACCCGATTACAGGAGTGGATAATATAGAAGGTCTTGCCTTCGGTTCTAAACTAGCAGATGGTCGTCAATCCATTGTGCTGGTGAGTGACAACAACTTTGGTAGCACCCAATATACCCAAATCCTCACCTTGGGTGCTGACTTGGTTCCAACTGCTGCACCTACAGTAGAAACTCGTCCCGATTTATTGGACGATGAAGATCCAGCATTACCTGCTGTAGATCAGAATGCGGATGCTGACGATCCTGCAATCTATGTTAATGCCACAAACTCTGCCGATAGTCTAGTACTAACCTCAGTTAAAAATGCCGGACTGCGGGTTTATGACTTGTCTGGTAATTTGTTGCAGACAGTTAATCCCGGTGGTATTCGGTACAACAACATTGACCTACAATACGGTTTTAAATTAGGCAATCAATCGATTGATATTGCCGTAGCTAGCGATCGCAACAATGATAAACTAGCAATCTTCAAAATTAACCCCAACCCCAGTAACCCTGGTCAATATCTGGAAAATATCACCGATAGCAATATTGTTACTATCTTCCAAGCATCACCTTTTGAACCTCCTTATTCTGCATCAACTCGCAGTTCTTACGGACTTACCTTATACCGTAGCCCCCTAACTAATGATTACTATGTCTTTACCAGTCGTCGCCAAACTGGAGACATAGCTCAGTTCAAATTGATTGACAAAGGTAATGGCACAATTGGGGCTGAACTAGTGCGGGAATTCACCGTGCCAACAATTGAGGGTCGCGATCCCCAAACCGAGGGTATGGTGGTAGACCAGGAAACTGGCTTCCTTTACATCGGACAGGAAAATGTAGGTATCTGGAAGTTTCAAGCAGAACCAAACACTGGCACAACTGGCAAGCTAGTTGATCCAGTCAGAGATTTAGGTGGTACTCATCTCACAGATGACGTAGAAGGACTGACCATTTATTACGGCAAAAATGGCAAAGGCTACTTATTAGCATCTAGCCAAGGTGACAATACCTTTGTTGCCTACACGCGTGAAGGTAACAACGAATACGTGGGTAATTTTGCCATTGGTAACAATGGGGCGATTGACAGTGTACAAGAGTCAGATGGTGCAGATGTAATTAACGTACCACTGGGGCCTAACTTCCCATTTGGTTTATTTGTGACTCAAGATGGCTCTAATGAACCTGCCAAAATAGTTAGCGATGAAGGTGAAGAGGAAAATGTCAGTTCTAACTTTAAGCTGGTGCCTTGGGAAAATATAGCCAATACCTTCCCCAATTCTTTAAATATCGACACCACTAGTTACGATCCCCGCAATCCTGTTGCCCAACCCAAGCTAACTATTTATGAATTTGCAAACCTACCGAAGTTAGACACGACTTCTAAAGGTCAAGATATTTTGTTAGGTGGTTTTTCTGGGCTGTATTTCCAAGGAATTGCAGCAAATGGCAACCTAAAATTTGTCACCAACACAGATCGGGGCCCCAATGGAGAACCTGATGGTGTCAAAAGACCATTTTTATTACCCGATTTCCAGCCAGAAATAGTTAGCTTTGAACTCAACCGCACCACAGGCGAAATCACCATTACCAACAGAACAAAGCTATTTCGCCAAGATGGGACAACGTCATTAACGGGATTGCCTAACTTGCAAGCTGTAGGAAACGGTTTAGCCTACACAGATGAAATTGCTGTTGACTTAGACAATAATGTTTTAGCTAACGATCCTTTAGGTGCTGACTTAGAAGGAATTGTAATTGCAGAAAATGGAGATTACTGGATGGTAGATGAATACCGTCCGGCAATTTACCACTTTGCTGTTAATGGTAAGCTGATTGACCGTTTTATTCCTCAAGGAACTGCCACTGCACCCAACCCAGATCAACCAGATGGAACTTTTGGCACTGAGGTTTTACCAGCAGTTTATGCCCAACGCCGCAATAACCGGGGGTTTGAAGCTATAGCACTGGAAGGTAATAAATTATATGCCTTTATCCAGAGTCCAATTGATAGTCCAGATGTCGCCAATGATGCGACTTCCAAAGCTTCTCTCAACCTGCGAATTCTGGAGTTTGATATTGTCACCAAGCAGGTAACAGGAGAGTATTTATATCGCCTAGAAGGTCTACCGGGAACTGATAAAATTGGCGATGCAGTCTCCTTGGGTAACAGCAAATTTGCAGTAGTTGAACGAGATGACAATGGTACATCTGCTGGCAATAAACTGATTTACCAAATTAATTTAGCCGGGGCGACTAACATTAACAACCCTGCTAACTTTATCTTGCCAACTGGTAAAACTATTGAACAACTTACCTCTGCGGAGTTAGCTACTGCCAATATTACCGATGTCAGCAAGAGTTTGATTGCTAATGCTGCTCAGGTCGGTTACACCGGGGTGGAAAAATTAGAAGGTCTGGCACTGGTAGCACCCAACACCCTAGCCTTGATTAACGATAACGACTTTAACATTACGGGTAATACGGCTGCGGAAAAACTCGGCATTCTCGAACTACCTAATAACCTGATAACTGCACAGCCTACTTTCCCTGATAGCTTTGGTTCTAGCAACAACGATAATGTTACAGTTCAGCCAGGAAAAACGTTCTTTGCAGGTGACGGAGCAGATTTTGTAGAGGGTACTGAAGGGAACACAATCCAGACTGGAAACGGTGAAGACACAGTACTAGCCGGCAGCGACTCTTCAGTATCCACAGGAAATGGTAACGATCGCATATTTATTGGTCAAAATGGCCCAGTTCAAAATACCAGCGCTGATGGTGGCAGTGGTAATGATGTTATTACCGTAGTGGAAGCTAGTGGTAGTAATAATTTACTTGGGGCGACAGGTGATGATAGTCTCACCGTAATTGAAGGTTCTCGTCAATCATTATTTGGTGGCTCAGGTAATGACACCCTCATTAGTGGCGGTAGCAATAACCGTCTCTACGGTGGTTCCGGTGATGACAAACTTTTTTCTAATGTCAATGACTCCCTGTTTGGTGGCGATGGTGATGATGTCCTATTTGCTGGTCAACAGGGTGGCGATCCCTACGGGGGGCTGCGCCAACGCTTAACTGGTGGTACTGGTGCTGACCAATTCTGGATTGCTAACGCCAGTCTGCCAACTAGCAAGAACATTGTGACTGATTTTGCGATCGCCATTGATAAAATCGGGCTTGGTGGTATTGGTGTTACTCAATTTAGTGCCCTGACACTATTACAACAGGGTAATAATACTATCGTGAAAATCGGAAATACTGAGTTAGTTTCATTGACAGGAATTACATCAAATACTCTCACAGCAAATGACTTTATTTTCTCTGTCAGTGTTGTAGGTTAAATTGTTTGCCTATTGTGATTGTTACAGCTTCATTACACAGCAAAAGTTAATGAAGCTGTACTCAATCATTATTGCAAAAGCAATTAAAGAGAAGGGTTATAAAGCAATACAGTTCAGATAAGACCAAAACACTTGTAGAGATGGCGATTTATCGCATCTCAAAACCCACAATTTTGTACAAGTAGCCCTTAACTAAATTGCATTGGGTTATAAAGCAATACGGTTCAGTTAAGGACAAAAATTACCGAAAATTAAGAAAAAACGAACCACAAAGGGCGCAAAGGACACAAAGGAATAAGATTTTCAGAGAGTTTTTGGTAAGTCCTCAAAGGTTTTTGGCACTAACTGAACCGTATTGGGTGATAAAGAACTTATTATCTGACGGAAGTTACAAAAAATACATCATCTCAATGTATAAAAAATAATTTTTCATACCATCAAAAATATAGACATATTTGTTAACTGCATATTAGGTAAAAGATTGCAATACAAGATTTCTTAACCAGTCCACAATTTATTCACAACTTTTGCTATGTATCTTAATTAATATGCAATTGGGATTGTTAATTAAGATACCAAAACACTCTAAGGAAATGACAATTGTAGTGGTGGTTGACATTTAATAGTTCAGACTCAACAAGCTGACAAGTCAATTACATCTTTGCAGGCTAAAACTATTAGTTTTTCCTCACTATATTACTTTTTTTATTTCACTAGAGTGAAGACCATCTCAACAATTAAACACAGGGAGATTCTCTTTCATGGCTAAGAACGTCATCATAATGATTGGGGATGGTATGGGCTGGGAAATGGCTCGTGCAGCATCCATCTACAAAGAGATTCAAAATGGTAAGACAGGTGCTAATCTGAGTGATTTTTATACACAGGGTAAGGGTCAAGGACTCAACTTTCAAACACTCCAAGGCTACGGTTTGGCAACCACCTACGGGACAACGATCGCTGGTAGTAATGGAGTTTTTAGCACTGGTAATTCGGCTCTTGACGGTACTAATCCGATTACAGGAGAAAGCCCAGTTCGTCCTGGTTTCACCTTTGATCCAACTTCTAACCCAGGCAATACCCCAACAGGTGGCGCAAAAGTCAGTGATGGTGCTGTTGGGAACCTAGTAGGTTATGACCCTACCAGAGGTGGTGTTAACCCTTGGACTCCCGGTAACGATCCTGAATATATTAAGTACAGCTATCCTGACTCTGCAAACACCGCAACAACTCTGTACACTGGCGTTAAGAGCTACAACAACGCTGTTGGCGTTGATATTTTCGAGAATCCTCTAGAAACAATTCTCAAAACTGCGAACCAAGTTGGTAAATCCACTGGTTTGGTAACTTCAGTTCCCATTGATCATGCAACACCTGCTGCTGCTGCTGCCAACGTTAATCGTCGCAGCAAGTATGATGCTGACTATCCGGCATTAGACAACATCTTGCAACAGGAACTCCGTGTCTATCAACCAACAGTATTACTTGGTGGTGGACACCCACTCTCTGCTCCTGGAGACTTATTACCAGCAGGGGTTGAGCCGAATACGAGCAATGAATACATTAGCCAATCTACCTACACAGAACTTAGCACTAAACCAACAAACAACCTCTACGATTACACTTTTTTGGAGCGCGGTGAGAATGCCGCCCAGAAACTAGCTGAAACTGCGGCGACAATCGATCCAGAAAAAGGCGATCGCCTCTTCGGTCTGTACGGTGCGCGTGGTCAAAATGGTAACTTGCCTGTCAGTTCTGCCAACGGTGACTACAGCACCACTGGTTTAGATATGTTCAGCGTTTTCGCTAACCAAGGTGATAACGCCAAAGTGGACACTACACGTCCACTGCTGCCTGGAGAGACGGATGCATCTTTCATTGCCAAAGAGGTTAACGAAAACCCAACCCTCAATGATTTGACAAATGCCGCATTAAATGTATTGGGTAAAGACCCCGATGGTTTCTGGTTAATGGTTGAAGGTGGCGATATCGATTGGTCTGCTCATGATAACAACATAGACAACTTGATCGGCACCACGTTGGATTTCGATAAGGCAGTTGGATCTACGATTGACTGGATCAATAACAATGGTGGTTGGGATGAAAACCTACTAATTGTTACTGCTGACCACGATCACTACCTAACTCTCGACGGTGATTTTCCGACTTTAGTAAAAAATCAAGGTGCTGAAGCATTAACCAATTTAGATACTCCAGCAGAAGTTGGACACTACTGGGGGTCTGATCCCACTGTCAAGTATGGTTGGGGAACTCACACCAACCGTCCCGTACCTGTTTACTACCAAGGTGCTGGTTCTGAAGTGTTAAATAGCTTAGTAGGTAAAGGTTATAATGCCTACGGTTCTGATATTCCTGGAATTGCGGGTTTAAACGATCAAACCCACATCTACCAGACGATGTTTGCTTCAATAGTGCCAAAAGTTGAGTTAGTAGGTTTTGCTTCTTTACCTGCTGATACCTTTAGTGATGGGCCAGCTTCTGGTGCAGAAATTTCAGCCAATGGTAGAACCGGGCCTTTCCCAGGACAGCCAATACAAGGTTTTAGTGGTGTCCAATTTGCTAACAGTAACTCTTTGTACTTCCTGTCAGATAACGGTTACGGTAGCAAAGATAATAGTGAAGATTTTCTGCTAAGAATCAATCGTCTAGACCCGAATTTTAAGGGAACAGAAAATGGAGACGGCAGCGTTAAAGTTTTAGACTACATTCAACTGTCTGACCCTAACAACAAAGTTCCTTTTGAAATTGTGAATGAGGGAACTACCGGAAGATTACTGACTGGTGCAGACTTTGATGTAGAGTCATTCGTCTTTGATAAAGACGGGACAATTTGGGTTGGAGAAGAGTTTGGCCCCTACCTGCTGCATTTTGATGCCACTGGTAAGTTATTAGAAGCTCCCATTGCTACACCCGACCAATTCAAAACATTAGATGGAGAAGCACCTAAAGTTATTGGTCACAGAGGTGCAAGTGGCTATCGTCCAGAACATACCTTAGAGTCTTATAAGCAAGCAATTGAGCGAGGTGCTGACTTCATTGAGCCTGATTTGGTTGTGACAAAAGATGGTGTGCTAATTGCTCGTCATGAGCCAGCTTTAGCAGTTTTGAACGCTGATGGCACTGTCAATTTCAGCAACACAACCACAGATGTCTACAAGCATCCAGAGTTTGCCGATCGCAAGAAAACGGTAAGTTTAGATGGAAACACAATTACAGGTTGGTTTGCTGAAGACTTCACTTTAGCTGAAATCAAGACTTTACGCGCAGAAGAGCGTCTACCTTTTAGAGATCACTCCTTTGATGGTCAATTTGAAATTCCTACCCTCACGGAAATCATCGATTTAGTTAAGCAAGTAGAAGCCGACACAGGTAAAAAGATTGGCATCTATCCTGAAACTAAGCATCCAACCTATTTGGCCGATGAAGCTACTTATGTCGGCACGACAGACAAAGTTAACCAAAACATCAGTCAGTTACTAATTGATACGCTGAAGGCAAATAACTTCACTGACCCCAGTCGCATCTTCATCCAGTCCTTTGAAGTGGGCAACCTCAAAGAACTACATGATGTCATTATGCCTGCGGCTGGAGTGGATATTCCCCTAGTTCAATTGCTAGATGCAAGTGACATTGATATCAACGGTAAGATAATCGAGAGTCAGCCTTATGATTTGAAAGTCAGTGGTGACACTCGCACCTATGGCGACTTACGAACACCAGAAGGCTTGGCTGAAGTTGCCACTTATGCTGATGGCCTTGGCCCTTGGAAACGGATGATTGTGAGCGTCAAAGGTACTGATGCTAATGGTGATGGCAAAGCCGATGATGTAAATGGAGATGGAGCAGTTAATGATGCTGACAAGACAACATTACCTCCTTCAACCTTAATTCAAGATGCTCACAACGCCGGGTTGCAGGTTCATCCTTACACCTTCCGGGCGGAAGATCAGTATTTAGCAGCAGATTACAAAGGAAAGCTAGAGCTAGAGATCCAACAGTTCTATCAATTAGGTGTAGACGCACTATTTAGTGATTTCCCAGATATCGCGGATGAAGTACGGGATCAACTCAGAGATGATCTTCAGTATAATGCGGTGCGATCGCCACAAAATCCCGATGTGCTTTCAGGAGATGCCTTTGCTAACTTGGGTGGTTCCAAAGGTTTTGAAGGTGGAGCAATCAACGCTAGCAAAACCAAGCTCTATATGCTGCTAGAGGGTACAGTTCAAGGTGATACTCCTAGTGCTTTGCGGATTAACGAATTTGACCTTGCTAGCCACAAGTACACTGATAAAAAGCTGTACTACAGATTGGATAATCCGGCAAATGCGATCGGGGATTTAGCAGTCATTAACGATAATGAGTATCTAGTCATTGAGCGGGATAACAATCAAGGGGCTACGGCTAAATTTAAGAGGATCTACAAAATTGACTTGTCTAAAGCAGATTCTAATGGTTATGTAGCCAAAGAAGAAGTTGCAGACTTGTTAAACATCCAAGACCCCAACGACCTGAATGGAGATGGCAAAACCACCTTTGACTTCCCATTTGTCACAATTGAAAACGTTTTAGTTGTTGACAAAAACACCATTTTGGTTGCTAATGACAACAATTATCCCTTCTCTACAGGTCGTCCTGGAAATGATCCTCAAAATCCAGTCATAGACAACAATGAAATTCTACTGCTGAAGTTAGAGAAGCCCCTTAACCTTGCTCCTGGTTTAGGTCAACCTGAAACTGAAGAAATTAACTTTGGCTCTACTACCAGCGATGATATTATCGTTCAGCCAAATCAAACCCTATTCACAGGTGACGGAGCAGACTTTGTAGAAGGTACTAAAGGGAACACAATCCAAACCGGAAACGGTGAAGATACGGTACTAGCTGGCAGCGACTCTTCAGTATCCACAGGAGATGGTAACGATCAGATATTTATTGGTCAAAATGGCCCGGCTCAAAATACCAGTGCTGATGGTGGCAATGGTAATGACGAAGTTACCGTAATGGAAGCCAGTGGTAGTAATAATTTACTTGGGGCGGCAGGTGATGATAGTCTCACCGTAATTGAAGGTTCTCGTCAATCATTATTTGGTGGCTCAGGTAACGACACCCTTAAGAATAACGGTAGCAATAACCGTCTCTACGGTGGTTCTGGCAATGACAAACTCTTCTCCAATTTCAATGATTCCTTGTCTGGTGGCGATGGTGATGATGTGCTATTTGCTGGTCAACAGGGCGGAAATCGCTTAACTGGTGGTACTGGTGCTGACCAATTCTGGATTGCTAACGCCAGTCTGCCAACTAGCAAGAACATTGTGACTGATTTTGCGATCGCCATTGATAAAATCGGGCTGGGCGGTATTGGTGTTACTCAATTTAGTGCTTTAACACTGTTGCAACAGGGTAGCGATACTTTGGTGAAAGCCGGAAATACAGAGTTGGCTTCATTGGTTGGAGTTACATCGACTAGCCTAACAGCAAATGACTTCGTTTTCTCAGCTAGTGTAATTTAACCTAAAGATGATTACGATTACAGCTTTAAATTCAACAATTAAGCTGTAGTAAGTTGGCTATTGCGGGGGAGTAATACTCCCTCGCCTTTGATATCCTGTTTTATCCTGTGATTCTTAAAGCTGTTCTAGTTATGCCCGCCCTAATCATCCAAGTTAAATGTAGAACAGCTTAATATTTTACAATATACATGATACAAATACTTAGAGAGGAACGTACATCTATACGCCCCTACAACCGAATAATAACTTACAAAGATTTATGCCAATTGTATAAGTCCTAACTGTTTTATACTATAAAATATTGAAATTATTAAGTATTAATAAGTAGAATTAGGGCACAAAAAATTTTGATGGTCATAGCCTGGAGTTCAACCTACCTCCAAACGGATTCCATTGCTTGCTTATCGGCTGGTAAAATCGCTGTCTTGCTTGCCCATCAAGGCATTGATTCTTCTTATTCTCTCAAATAAGCGAACGTACAGTTAATACTCTCATTGCAAATCACCTCTAAAGTTTTAATTTTCAATGAAGATGTATTGAAAATAACTCAGATTTTGAGGAAATAGGTCAAAATAAAAAAAACTAAATCTAAGAGTCAGTGCCCTTTCATATAAACATTATAGGATTGCGGCATGATTTCTTGTCAAATTAGTCTTGAAATATAATTTAAAAATTAAAAATATGACTAAAAAATGTAATTAAAAATACTAGTGTTTAAACAAACCTTGCGTGGTGTTGGAGCTATATTTAGTTTTCAGATATCATAATTCATCGTTACTTATTTATCTCGAAACAATATCGTACTCAACTTACATAGTTTACTGGT
>NZ_JAAGOG010000116.1:0-26923 GCF_010747425.1 Nostoc sp. UIC 10630 | reverse complement strand
CTATTTGAAAAAATCTGATTCAAAATCCTCAAAAAAATTGACTATTGCGGCTACGCCGAATTACCTTTTTGTACTACGGCTACGCCTTATATTTTTTAGTGTGGCAGCTTCGCTGGTAGTCTTATTCAAGCTCATGCTAAAAAATCTGGCTATTACAGCTACGCTGAATCAGAGAACTTTACTTAAAACAGCTTCGCTGAATTATCTTTTCATATTACAGCTACGCTGAACTATTATTTTGTGTGCCAGCTATGCTGAATCAGAGAATTTTTATATAGCGGCTACGCCGTTTTTATCTCCTCTATGGTGGCTACGCCAAACCAGAATTTATCTCCTGCTTGATTTGATTCAAATTCCGGCTGCGCCGTTGATATATCCCTCTGTAAGTTGTAGGATGATCAGCATCACAGCTACGCTGTCGTCCCCTCGCCCCTAGTCTCTCGTTGTGTCCCCGTACCTCCGTAGCACTCGACACTTTGCTACCCCGAAAATGGGCTAAAAGCAAGCCGTGCCTTTTGCCTACGGCAAACCTCGCTCCGCTCGGACGACAGGCTTGCCAAAGTGGGAAGTGTCCCCCTTTGGAAACCCCCTCTCATACCTCCCTCGGTTATGCGCCCAAAACTGTCAAAAAACCTGCTTCGTACTAAGACATTAGAAGCTCGTGTTAACGCAATCGAACACGAGATGATTAAGCTCAAAGCACAAGACGCGGGACTAAGCATAGCTGAATTAACTAGACGTAGTGTTTTACTAAAACCACTACCCAAACGACTGAGCAAAATAACACTAGCTACTTACCGAGAATTAGTCCGCATCGGCAGTAATATTAATCAACTCACTAGAGCTACTAACACAGCTATTAAAATGGGACTGCGACCACCCGCAGATTCAGAACAACTAAAACAGTTACAAAAACTCTTACAACAAATTGGTCGGGAACTATCCCAAATTGAAACTGAAATTACTGATGACGATGACATTGATGATGACGCGGAAGATGAAGACTGGGAGTAAAAATGATTGGCAACCAAACCAAAGGTAAAAGCTTTCGCGGACTCCTTGACTATCTTGAAAACAAAGAGGAGTCATCCTTAATTGGCGGCAATATGTTTGGCACAAATGCCAGAGAATTAACCAGAGAATTCCGACTGTCTCGACAACTTAATCCAGAAGCAGAAAAAGTAGTTCATCATGTTTCGCTTTCACTAAGCCCAGGCGAACAGCTAGACAATGATACTTGGTGCGAGGTTGCCGACAAGTACATGAATGCAATGGGTTACACAGCTAACCAATATGCCATCTACCGCCACAGCGATCGCAACCACGACCACATACATATTTGCGCCAGTAGAATTAGTTTGGATGACGGCAAGATTACCCGCGATAGCTGGGAGTATGTGCGCTCTGAAAAAATCATTCGCCAGCTAGAACTGGAGTATGGGTTACAGCAAGCTCTAAGTAGTAAAGAGAAACTGAGCCGCGCCCCCAGCGTAGGGCAACAGCAACGATTTGAGAGAGAACAATTGGAGTATGAGCAGGGTGAGAGAAACACGCCGCCACAACAACCAATCAAAACCCAGCTAATTGAATTAATCGACCGCGCCACAGTAGATAAACCGACCATGCCCCAACTAATAGAACGATTGCAACTGTTGGGTGTGGAAGTACGTCACGGGCTAACGCGCAATGGTAAGAGTAAAGGCATCTCGTATTCCTGGAGTGACCAGAAATTTAGCGGTACATCTTTGGGGCCTGCCTACACCTTCCCAGGATTGCAGAAGCATTTTGAAATTGACTACCAGCCAGAACGTGATGATGAGCGCATTAATCAAATTCTGGTGATTCCTGCTAAACCACTCCCAATTGAGCAGTTAGAAAAGTTTCTTCAAGAGATTGAACGCAAACAACAGCAGCCCCAGTTCACTCCACCACCAGAGGATAAAGTTGTTTGGCAAGTGTTGCACAAGTATTTGAACGAGAAACGCTACATACCAGATTATATTTCGCAAGGATTACATAATAATCAGTTGCTTTACATGGATGAGCAACGAAATATTTTGTTTATCAAGCGTGATTTAGATGGTGAAAAAACTGGCGCATTAGTTTGGTCAAAGCCTAGAGAAAATCATCGCACTGTGGAGTACGACCAAAACACCTCTACACAAAAAGGTTGGTTTTATCTGAGATTGGGAGGGCAACCAACGGACAAGGTAGAAAACGTCTTTTTGTGTTCTACACCAATTGATGCGATGTCAGCAGCCACTTTCCTGATGCACAAATGGCTTGGGCTACCGCCAACTAGAACGATGTTTATGGTAGCTGATGACCCGAATAACCTACCTATGGAATTTCTCAAAGATACTGATAAAGTTTTCCTGATGTTTAATAATGATTCACAAGGAAATTCTACTGCTAGTGCAGTATTAGAATTGTTGCCCCATAGTAAAAAAGTGACAACTTTTACTCCTGATTGGAGTCAGGAACTAGAAGCTCTTCTGTTGGAGGAGCAACAAAAGCTCAGACAGCAGGATCGTGGTTTTAGTCTGTGAGCCACGCTCCCGCGTACACCTGACTTGTTGGTTAAGTTCAAGAAAGAATTTTTGAAACACAATTGCAACATATCATGATTACGCATTGTCAATAAGACCCCAGGTTATTGACAATAAAAATAGCGCAAAAAAGTGGCTGTAATTTAGACTGAATAAGAGTTACAGAAGATTTTCTTCAAAAACACTGGACGGCCAAAAGGACAAGAACTGGTCATTTTTGTCCTTTTGGCCGTCCGTTGACAGGTGGGCATTTGTCAACAGAGCATGACAATTGAGTAACGTTGACGGTTATTGGACGGCCAAAAGGACAAAAAACCACTGTTTTTGATGTTTTGGACGGCCAAAAATATTAGTGTCGGATGAGACTGATTTACTACGGTTAAACTACACTAAGTTCACGGGGTTACAAGTGTTTAGTGTAGTTGCTGCGTTAGACGAGTTTCTATTTCAGTTAACGCTAAATATATAGAGTGACGGCTGAACTCACAGGAGAAATTTCAGATTCACTTACTGAAGAAGTTAATTGATTGAGCGGGATTTTTGAAGTACAGTTGCAACACAAACGTATTATTTATTCTCAATAATTTTAGAGTTATTGAGAATGAGCCAGTTTGATAAAAATGGCTAAAAGCTAATTGGTGTATGTATTAGATACCAATTTTTTGGTCAAAGCCATGTTCTAAATAGCAGACATTTTGTAGTGAATAATCAAAGTTTCCTGACAGCTATAACAGTTAAAAGCGTGTATAAGCTGTGCAGAATAGCAGACATTTTGCACAGGAATCGGGGTTTTAGGTGCAAAATGTCTGCTATTTGTAACTGTGATTAATCAGACAATTTCACTACTTAAAACAAGTTTCATCTCTATTAACAAGCGTGGAGATTGTAAAAGGAACAATTTCTATTCAGGTATGAAGAAAAAAAATCGGATGCTAGTGGGCTGGCTTAAGTTAATGAAAGAATTATTGAAGTACAATTGCAACATAAATGTATTATATATTCTCAATAATTTTGAAGTTATTGAGAATGAATCCAGCGCTCAAAATTTGCTGTAAGTCATATTCAGTGAGCATTACACCAGAATTTTTCTTTATATGTCTTATGCTCAACTGGTAGCAGTAGGGCTACCGCATAGCTACCAGTTGGGGAATCATCAAATTTTCAACAACTCGCTTTTTTACTACTCAACTGGTAGCGGTGTGTCACCAGTTGAGCTACCCAACAGCTACCACTTGGGCAAGGTATTTAAAACTACTATTTCAATACTGTTAAACTATATAAAGCCTATGTAATAAGTGGTGTTTATAGCATAGCTTTGGTGTAACTCACAAGTGGAGTGCAGCTTTTTGGTTACAGATGTAGTATAAAGTAATATGAAAAAGTAGAGTTTTGCTCAAAATGTGTTTCTAAGCAATAATTTAGCTTTAGATGACGCGCAAATACTCATTTTTGATCCAAAAGGTGTGAGCGTCCGTTTGAAGCAAAACAGAAATTCTCCGCACAAATACTCCCTATTGCTACCCGCAATACTCATTTTTGTATCAAGTATTCTTATTGTGTCTAGGCAGACAACAGTGTACTGAAGATAATTTCCAGGTCAGGTTTGATCACAAGAAAAAGAATTGCACCTAGTGGGCGAACTTGGAATGAAATTCTTATTGAACAGCAGCAGCAGCAAGAAATGCTTAAGCAGAAGCAACGCTCTAGGGGTTTAAGTCGATAATCTCGCGTTGAACCGACGAACTCGTGACCGCTACGCTCTCAGAGTCGGTGGCTCTTACGGGCAGGGAGATTACTGGTTGGGCCAACTAGATCCTGCAAGCCCGCAAGAGCCACTTCGCTGCGCCGACTCCGAGCCACGAGTTCTGAAATCCTGGTTATATCGCCTTTGTTAGATCAAGCTCTTCATTCGTGTTCGTGTAAGTTTTTGGATGTTTGGCGTTTTTTAAGGCGAATGAGGTATTCAAGCACTTTTGATTGAACCTCATTGAGAAATTTATCTTGAATCTTTTCAACATCGAGTTCTCTAATAAACTCAATTTCTGAAAGAATTTCGTGGCATTCGTCTATTGTTGCCCCGTTGACCCCATACAGAATTCCAGTTGGATATTCATGAATGCAATATTGAAGCCATCGAATTTGAACACTTAGCAAATCTTTATGCACATCAGCATTACTTCGATCAAGTAAGTAAGATTCTTTGAGTAGCTCGTAGTCAGTTTTGAAGTTAATCTGCTCGTGCAGATGCTTTGCCTTGTATAAATTTGGGGCTGTACGAGCAAGCCACAAAACTGACCAAGGATCACGGTTTTGATAACCCCTGAAAAGAGCAGGAAAAACAACCTCTTGATAAAGCTCGTAGCTAATTTTATTTCCGTATTCGTATTCTTGAGTTTCTAGGAACTGGCGAGTCCACTGTTGTTTCTCGGTAATTGAAGCAAATGAAGCAATAAACCACTCAAGATTTTGTTTGGCTTGAGAGCGAAGACCGACTGTTTTGCAATGTAAGTACTCTTTATAATACTCAAGCTTCATATATTAGATATTTAATCATTTCGCCTAAAATAATGTCGGTATTTAGGGGGAAGACGACATTGGGGTTGAAGCTTTACCTGTTAAGCATTTAGCATCAATTAACACTCAAGCTTTCACTTTATTTTACAAATCAAGTATAAGCACGTTGTAAATGCTGCTGTACAAAGTATGTACAGCATAGGCATAGCACAAATACAGCAGTATTCAGAATCTATATATTGCTATTCTCTAAAGGGAGTAAAAATGGGAGAAAAATTTGTTAACTACCAAATTAGATGCGATTTACAACAGGACGTGGTTCATCTAGTTGAAATAATAACCAGAAATCAGGCTTATGTCTCACCTAGTAAGAATGGATGGATTACAGTTTACGACCAAGCATCTGAAGAATTTAACTATGAATATATTCGCTATTTTGCTCAAGAGTTATCAGAGAAATTATCAACTCTTGTATTTACATTTATAGTAAATAGAGGTTTAAATTTTGTCTATTTAATATATGAATGCGGAAAAATAATCGATGAATTCGATAATGACATAGCTAGTGAAGAAATTGAAAAAACAAAAGATAATACCAGTATAAGATTTTATGGAGATTCACGGAAATTATTAAAATACTGTATCCCAAGTACGGTTTTGCAGACAGTTTCAGATTTTTTAGAATCTTGTAGACAAAGAAAAATAGAATATTTAGGGCAAGATGCTATTTATGAACTTGCTCCATTAGTAGGTATTGATACAAATAGAGCAACAATTGGTTACAGTTACTTTGAAGATAACAACCTTTATATTGGTACAGAATTTTATATAGAAGAAGCCGAGCAATTCTTATTAGTGCGCTTACATAATGCTTAGAGAGAAGCATTAGAATTCTGCTAGACTGCATAGAATTGGGCTAAAGTAAGAAACGAAGTGCAGAATTTTCTTATTTTGAGCATCCAACATTTAATGGTTACAGGTTAGGGGGTAGCTTTCTTAATTCCTCAACCAATTGGTTTAGGAAAAACGTTTTTCCTAAATTCATTTTTAGGTAAAACTGTCGTTATACTGGGGCGGGTGCAACGCCTACTTCACAAAGCATCTACAGTTACCCATAACGTTATGGCCGAAGTTGAAAATGGCTTTACTAATAACTTTATGAGGCATTCTTCTGCTAAAGCACAAATCTGGTTTTCTTTCTTTATGGTTTTCTGGTTGACTGGTTTTCTGGTTCTCCAAACTTTTGGGTTAACGCCTCAACAATAACTGAGGTTACAGTAATCCCTTGCTCTTTGGCTTTAGACATCCAGTAGCGACGTTGGGATATAGGGACTTTGACGCACAGATTGACCATCTGTTCAAGCTCTGGCTCTCCCCCTGGTAAACCAGATGTCTGGTCTTCTGTACTTATGGTTTTCTGGTTTTCTGGTTCCGTTTCTCTGGCTTTTTTAATCAAATCTCCGTACTTGCTCATTTCAAAATCTCCATAACTTCTTTGCCGAGGGCGATGTAATCAGCCCAAGCTGTTTTTAAACGTGAGTCCTCAACATCCCGAATAGGAACACCCGCCATTGCTGCTTTCTCAAAGCCGACAGTACGCCGGATCATTGCCCCAAATACAGGGATTCCTCCATTCAATAAATCCTGACGCAGTGTTTCACCTTCCTTGCTGGGATACGGAGGAACAATAGTAAGCAAGCAGCGATAGTTTGCCTCTCCCAAATCTTTTACCATCAATAGCATTGGCTCAAGGCTTACGATGTCTGGCTTTGTAGGCAAGATTAGAAGGTCACAACCTTTAGCTAATTCCTTTAGATCATCGGAGTCAGGTCTTGCTGGGGTGTCGATGACCACAAATTGAGCATCGGCAATTACTTTGAGGGCTTGGCGTTCGTCCACAGCAGGAAAGGGGAATGACCCGCGTTTTGACCACGCCAAGGCGGTACGATTCTGGTCGCCATCAACAAGGACGGTTTTACCAAGTTCACTAAAAAAGGTTGCAAGATGCACTGCTGTGGTGCTTTTCCCCACCCCTCCCTTGTACCCAGTGATAGTTATGATTTTCTTTTGACTGTCCATATTTCTGGTAAACCATAAATCTGGTTATTTGGTTTTCTGGTTTTATATCTTGACGCTTGGACTAAATCATACTCTCTCACACAGCACTCCTAGCAGATGGTTTGGTTAATGGCACTTCATCAGTTTCTGCACTAAAAGCTGCTGCTAGTTCGGGGCTAGAGTAAGCAATTGCACTTTCATGCCATTCATGGATGAGCGCGTCAATTATCTCCCATGCTGTGGTTGAAGAATCTATCAACCGAAAAGCCTCACTTAGCTCCTTGATAAAGTCTTGCAGATCATCTTTTTCAAATGCACTCAGCCATCCATAAGGATGTTCAAAGCCGATTTCTTTCCCAAGTAACAAAGAGAAAGCGACGGTTAATGCTTCAAAAACAGCTTTACTCTGTGTTGCTGCCTTCACGAGAAAAGTTACTTCCTCCCGGCGCAACAAAGCGAAAGACTGATCATTGCGAGTAATTGTCACTGGACGTTCTAAAGCTTTGTCCAGAACTCGCCCAGGCTGACGATTCAACTCAGTGGCTGTAATTAGCTCATCTGAATAGATATTGCCAAAATTCCCCAGAGTCATAGGTTATGCGTTTTCAGTCAACGCCGATTTCATAAAATTAATCAGTAAATACGTATAATTGTACGTACAATTTCTCAGGGGTCAATAGGGATTAAAACTCGCTGGCGCTTCCACTCCCTTCTGAAAAGAATGTTAGATTTGTAAATCCTCATATTTAGAGTAAAAGGGAAACTTTAAGCCCAGCCCTTGCGGGGTGATGACTCCAAAGTAATTGAGAGTTGGTTTTACCAGTCCGTTCCCGTAGTAAATGAGAAAGAGGATAAATTAGACATGGGTGAAGCGAAACGACGCAAGAAAATAGACCCCAATTACGGCAAGTCTAAACGTCTTTCACTTTCAGATGAGTTAGCTTTTCTAACTAAAAAAATAGATGAATCAGCTTATTTGAATGAGGTCGAAGAATCTTTTTCTTATTTAATTTCTAATTTTCCGAGTTGTATGGAAGATATTAAGTCAGCATACGATAAAGCAGGTCAAAGCTTTGTAGAGCCTTGTGTGCTTGTTATTCCCGGTAAAGAGAGTTCTTTGGATATCATCGGAGCTAATTTTCAAGTTCTCTGCGAGATGAATAAAGATATTAACGCACGTCATACCTACGACCAAGGTAAAAATACTTTTATTCCTTGTTACCTTCATTCAATCGATATTCTTGCTCAGATAACTAAGAAAACTCCTAAAAATTATGAATTTCGATTAGTAATGCTCAAAACGTCTACCCCTGGCTAAAACCCGATCACCGAAACAGCTTTGCGCTTCTGCGCTTGAGCGTGAGGAGGAGGTCACGCTGCAACGTCTTGGGGTCGCTGTTACCAGAGATTTATTGAATAGTTCAAGGGAGGTATCCCAGCGCAAGACATCTGTTAAATAGGTACTAATCGCCTTGACAGTACCTATTTAATAGGTACAGTACCTATTTCTTCTGCCAACGCGCATCTAGCCCTCTACCCAAGCATTCCAGCCGCCCCCTGAAAATTCATTATCCTGGTTTTCTGGTTTTCTGGTTTTCTGGTTTTCTGGCTTGGTCTAAATCATACTTATGAATGTACAGCAGTCACGTATATTTGTAGCCTACTCTTCAAATGAACAAGCTAAGGACATATATTTAGCTGAAATAGCAAGAAGCCTCACGTCTCACCCGTCAGGGGAGCGTGAGATGAATTGCGCGTGAGTTGACGACAGTCCTCTAAATCAGTATTAAATTAATGGAAGCTTTACCCGATAATTGGGCAGATATTCAGCCTGATACTGTATATCTTTCAATCAGTGGTCTGCTAGTTTCATTTGCAAGTGAACAAATAAAGCTGGGATTAAAATATGATCAGAAAGGGAAACATTTAAAAGCCATTGAAAAAGGGCTTGTACCCCCTCGCGGTAATGTGGGTTTAGTGACTTCCCAAGAATCAGGCTACGATTTGAAATCTAAAATCTTAGGTAAAGGTGGCGACCGCCGATTTCATGCAAAATTTATTGATGGTACATTACACTTCCCAGGTTTGGTAACAGAACATTAAACCCACAGAATATGACAAGACTGGAATTAAAAAATCATCAAGTCTGGCGAGATTTAACTGAAATATTAGAAAATTTAGATGCCAATATTCTTGTTAAAGAGCATCTTAACCAATGTGATTATAAAGTGTGCGGTTACTGGGATGAACAAGATGAATATTATGAAACAATTACGTTGCCTCGTATCCTAGAAGCCGAATTAGTTACCAGTTCTATTGGTGTTACTCACCAAGAACGTTTTTTACAACTAAAGTTTTCACTTAGAGCTTTTGGTACTAATGCCACACAAGTGCAAAATAATCATACTCAAAAGATTGGCGAATTAGTTCTTGTTTATGATGAAAATCTAGAATTTCTTGATGAAAATTGGCTTTTAGATGTCGATTCTCCAATGCTTGAGATCAGTTGAACTTCACTCATTGCTTGCATCGATTTCTGGACAAAATTCGTCGTGACGCAAGACTCGGATCATCTCTCGCCCAGGATGTTTGAACAACACATCAAACTCACTATTGGGCATTCTCAAGTTTTCAGGAATGAAATAGGTTTGGATTGGTTCTGTTAGCACTAACCCATGCCCAGGAAATAGGATAATAGTAATTTCGCCACCACGCAGGCATCCTAAAACTCTTGCTGGGACACGCACATAAAAGCACGAACTGTCTTCTTTCTGGTGCATATCAAGCTATTGTAAGTATGAGCCGAGTCTTGCGCTACAACTATTATCAACTAACTTTTTATTAACAATCTCTATTTTTCTAGATGAATTACAAAACTAAAAAACTAAAGTTAAGTTACTGTTTTTAAAATAAATAGTTTTATGAAAAATATTTATGAGCTTTTAGAAATGATAAGACAAAGACCTGGAATGTATCTAGGTCGGCGTTCCTTAACTGCATTAGCAGGCTTTATTGATGGTTATTTTTTTGCAATAGCAGAAAATAACATCTTGGTTGAAGAAGAAATACCTCCATTCGAGCAGTTCCATGACTGGGTAGCTCGATATTATAAATGGTATGAATCAACAACAGGATGGAAAAATATCATTCTTAAAGAAGTTGGAGATGAAGCAAAAGCTTGTGATGTGTTTTTTGAACATCTTGAATTATTTAAGCAGCGTTCTCCTGTAATCAAGCATCGGGTTTTCTTAAATTCAAAGCATAAACGTACTGGAACTATACTGCGGTATTCATATATAGATGGAATAAGAACAGAATTACCTTTGCCTCAAGAAATTAGAATTGTTCATTATACAACAGATTTGGGATTTTACCGTTTCGATGTATCGCCGTCAGGAGAAGTTTCAGAAAGGGGCTATTTTGAAACAGAAAAGTTAGCAATGGAAGAAGTTTATAAAGAGTTTCAAATTTCTTTAGATAAGTGGGAAGCTTTAGATAATCAGGCTGATGCAACTTGATATCCTATAGGCTAAAACCCAATCACCGAAACAGCCTTTCGCTTCTGCTCTGGCGTGACCTCCAGATAACGCTGCAATGTCCCCAGGTCACTGTGACCAGAGATTTCTTGAATAGTTCTCAAAGGTATCCCAGCGCTCGACATCTGCGTGAGGGCAGTTCGCCTAAACGAATGGGTACTAACTCCCTCAACTCCAATGCGCTTGCAGGCATCGCGTAGAATCTTGTCTGCCATGAATCGGGTCAGCCGCTCAGTTACACCGCGCATACCTGGGAACATTACCCCGATTTTGGGTTGGTATTCGCCCAGCATTGCGGCTAGCCCTGGTGGGATGTCCACAATCCGGGTTTTATGCTTACCTTTGGTGGTAGACTTGCGGAAAGTGATAGCACCAGATTTGATATCAGTCGTCTGGAGTGCTAACGCTTCTGATACGCGACAACCAGTGAAAAGGCAAATCCCAAACAGAGCGCGATCGCGGGGAGTGAGAAATCCCTCCGTGAATAATCGCCTCAGTTCGTCTTGGGTTAATATTTTGCCTTGTCCGTTGCCGCTAACCTTCATGTTTTCTACTTTCTAGGGGATTACACGTTTCACTGATAACGTGTAATTGATGACCGAAAGTATTGTAACTCCGTTGGCGACACGATGGCGATCGCACCGAATCAATTTCAACTTATCAATCGCAATCGCTACAACCCTCATTATCTCGTTGGCTGATAAAACCTGCTTATGATTGCAGCACGTTAACCATCATCAGGTATGATCCGCTAAAGGCTTGGTAGTCAATCTATTCCCCTACCAATGCTAATGCGTGATTGATCACGCGGTCAGATAAATACATTCCACACTGGCGCAATTGTTCTAAAACTGGACGTGCAGCCGGAATTACCCCTCGTTGTTTGGCAGTAATAACGATGCCTAATGTTCCCCGTACCGGAATTCCCAAAGTTGCAGCACAACGACGGGCCGCTAAATCATCTAGAATTACTTCTGTACCTGGATTTACATAGCCCCAGGCCAGTACGGCTGACTCACCTAGACCCAAATCCCAGCTTTGAATCACATTCGGGACAGGTGGTGTTTCTTGTACAACCAACCAATCAGTATTGTTGAGCGCAACTGCTGTTACGTCTGTTTCCCCATACGCCTGAATTTCTGTGGCTACAGCCAATGGAACAATAATTGATGATCCCATTAGGAGCAACAAATCGACAAAGCCGCCCTTGGTCAAAAAAATTAGTGGCGATGTGTTGATAGCAGGCAGTTCAGCCACGGTTTAACTCGCTCTGCAAATCATCAAAGTCAACAGCAAAGACATCCACTTGTTCACGGGCTAGGACGGCTAGAAAGTCTCGGCGGTTTAGCCCAGCAACAGAGGCGGCTTTCTCCATTGAGATTTCCTGCTTCTGATACCAGTAGATAGCAGCAGCAAGACGCATATCTTGCACAAATTCTTCTGGGCTTAGGCGACGGGCGCTAAACACTTCTTCTGGCAGGTTAATCGTGACATTAGACATAATTTCTGTCCTAAATTGCTGCATTAATAATATCAACCATCTCCTTTTAAAAGCGATCGCTCTGCCCTCTCACGAATTAAGTAGATCAAGAACGTTAGTTAATGCTGTAAAAACTTCTGTAATTGCTAAAATAGCATCTTTGACAGTATTAAAACTTTGTAAGAACCCATCAGCTTTTTCGATGCCCGCTTTGAGGGCATCCAATTGAGGTTGAAGTCGAGTTAAAAGATCGTTTGCAACAATCGTCGCAATTGTTCTAGCATCAACCCGAAGACGCTCTTCATAGTCTTTTAGCATATCTCTTTCTTTTTGAGAAAGTTGAGAACGAAAGTTATTTATAAATCTTTTAACTTCATCTGCTAGCTTTTGAATTTTATCTGAATAGTCTAACCATGAATTCACGCCATCAAAATTAATAGCCATTGTTAGTTTTTCCTATCTATTTGAGTGAGGGGTTACTTTTTTTTCTAAGTTATTAGCTTGACCCACAAAGTTTTTCAATGCTTTTCTATTTTTATCCAGTAATTCTTTCACGACTTCTTTTGACGGCTCTTTCCCTTCTCCATAAATAGTTGCTAACTTATTATGACTCGCTACAACTGTTTCAAGCACATTGATATAATCCTCAGCTAATTTGCGGCGTTCTTGAATTCTGTCCTTTTCAGGATTCCACTTTTCTTGATCTAGCTTTACTAATACATCCGCTAAAGCAATAACTGAACGTCCTTCTAACTGTTGATTGCTTTCCAACAGACCATTAATGATCTCTTCATAATAACCATCAAGAAATCTTTCTTCAGTTTTTAAGTATTGATCTATATATACTCTTTGAACAACAATTTCCAGTCCCTTTGAATAAGTCGTTAAGGCTTTATCTGTTTCGGGAATAATTGTTTTCAGGGTATCTAATCTTTTTTTACGAAAGATAGAGGTAAGAATAAAGTTTGCTAAACCTGTTCCTGCTTCTACTTGCGATTGAACAACATTTGTATCTTTTTCAGCTAACCCAAAAAGAGGCGTTAATTCTCCAGCTAAATTTTTAGAAGAAGCACTGAAATTATTAAATTCGTTGTCAAAACTGATATTTTCAGAGGCTACACTCACTAACTTTTGTAAATACAAAACGATAACTGCATTACCATTTTTCATATTTTTCCCTAATGGGAAATTTTCTTTAAGTATTTGGCACTTTTGTTGTTCATCTGCCCTTTGCTGTAAGCGATTAGAGCTAGGAGGAAGAGAATTTAGTTTGTTTTTTAAATCATTTAATTGTTGAGTAGTGGGTAAACTAGAAGACGTTCTATTTATAAGCTCGTTGATTGCTTCTATAACTTCGTTTTTATCTTGTGAGCGTGATGTTTCTATTGTCGAAATCGCTGGAGCTAAAGGAATAACAGCAGGTGCTTTATATCGCGCTGCTCTTAAACAAGAGTCGTGAATATCATTAGCTACTTTTGGTAGTTTCTCTTGCGCTTGATCGGCTAGTGTTTCAAGTTCTCGAACTGCCGCTAATTCTGGACTACTTCCACAACTTCCTAGTAAAACAGTAAGCGGAACAGCGATGCTAATTAAATATTTTATTTTGAGCATTTTTGCTTAACCTCAGAAGCTTAATTACCAAGCAGCATAACTATTTATTATGCGGAAATTTCCCGTGTATCATACTAACCACTTTAGTTAGGTAAGGATTACAAGAATTTTAATCAGAATATAAATAAATATTCTGGAGATGGGCAATATCAAAGTATTATACAGATTTTCTCCGTATATTAACTTAATTTGGGTCTAATATCAAAAAATTTTCTGTATATTCTCCTTTTTCGGATAATAGTCCGAATTTTTCCGTAGATGTGTAATACTCGATTTATAATAATAAATGGCTATTTTTTGGCTGATTTATTATTGGTGTCTAGCGGACACGTAGTAGACACTGGGTGTCTCGGTCGTGTCTAGGCTAGTGTCTGCTGGTGTCTATGCTAGATAAGGGTTTTGAGCTTTGGTGTCTGTGGTGTCTGGTGTCCTGTGTCCGCTAAAAAAGGGTGTTTTTGAGGCGAGACACCAGACACTATTAGCAGTCAAATTTGATTAAGCTTGATAACACCCTCGCCTATCCAGTCTGCTAAAGATGCGCCGACAATTTCATACATCCAGCCCTTGATTTGCTCAACACTAAATCTCTCACCGTTCACTTTAAAATTGCCCTTGAACTCTCTTACATCAGCTTCAATTCGTTCAGTTCTGGTGAGATATTCATATAGTTTTTGCGCCATTGGTGATAGTTTTTTAGGTTCATCTTGGGTGTCACCTGCTTTGTTACCAAGATTGAATTCCAGTTCATAAATCCGCTCTAAAGTAGCTTTATCGATGGGGGAATTGGGGTTAGATTCTGCTGGCAGAGCGTCGCTAAAGTCAGATATTTTCGCTGTCATTTTGGGCAGATTAACATCAAGCCATTCGTTAGAACTATCGAGTTTTACCTTAGCAAAACCAGTAGATTTGGGCTGTAATGTAATCGGGTCAACTTCTGCCAAACATTCAACTTGAAGCATTTTAGAAACGAGATTGTGCAAGCCTTTAATTCCGAATAAACAAGTCTGGGTATTGTTATGAGCTACAACGGTTAAAGGCATCTCTTGTTTACGGCTTTTGGTCAGTGCCAGCTTGCCGAATTTCTCTAATAATTCCGCATCTTTAATGAAGTCGCCGTATGTGGTTGCTTCCTCACAAATTAGTGCGGTTGCTTTACCTGATGCCCAAAGTTTTTGTCGCCATTGCGACTCACTCAATGATGAATTATTAAAGGTTTTTAACCGTGATTCTAATTCAGTAACGTAATCGCGGATCTGCTGTTCAATATCATCCCAGGAGTGGTAACTTTCAACTCCTCGCCATTCACTACGGTTCGAGTCGGGGTCAAGGACAATCACCTTATAACCTGCCTGTTTTTTCTCTTTGACAACGTAACGGGCTAGCCAACTTTTACCGCCCCCTTGGTTGCCCCATATCAGCGCAGTTTGTTTAATTAGGTTTTGCACCCATGCCGTTTTATTGTCCTGTGGTGCAATCGCTCCTGGCTCAGATCCAGTAACCTTATCGTTGGGGTCAATCGTCCCTTGCAATGTTTGACTCCCTTGTAGATAGGGCGTTTTCATCTCACGCAACTGCTTAATGTAATCTGCCTTCTGTTGCTCGGTCATCCCAGCCGTCTGCGCTTCAAAAATGGCATCAGTTGCCTCCATTTGGGTAACTTCAATTTCCGTGTGGGCGTAAATCTCGGCTTTGGTGATATCAACAGTGCGATCGTTAGCGATTAGATCCAAATCCGCCTGTAGTTGGACTTCTGCGATCGCAACATCTCTGTAACTATCTAGTAGCTCGGAACGTGCAGCCATCTCAGCCTTTGCTGCGTCCCGTTTTTGGGCGATGTCTTCAAAAACTGCCCTCTGCTTCTCTTCATCCTGGCAGTGGCGCAGCATCCACCCAGCAAGAGCAAACCCCAGGAATCCACCAAACCCCCAAAACGGTTTGTATGGGTTAGTCGCTTTTACCAACCCATTAACCCCCATAGCTGGGTCACGCACAACTTGGCGTGGCATTCCATCACTCTTCCACTGTGACCAATAAAATGGGGTCATCCTGAAAGGTCGTCCATTTTTATCCTCACAGGTCAATGTTTTTGAAGGGGTTTTGACACAAAAGTAGATCCGATCACTGCTGGTTCCTTTCCACGCCATCGCTGCCGAGCTAATACCCACAGTTAAACTTAGCCCAATTGCAACAGCTTTTTTATCCATCGGTAACTGTCCGAACCACTTCATTAAACCCGATTGTTGCGACTCAGATAAAGTTTTATGTTTCTCAGATAGATAATTCATTTACCTCTCCTACCACCAAATAGAAAAATCATTAATATCGCTAGAAATATGGCTACTCCTGCACCATCCATCCAACTTGAAGATTCAGCAGTTTTTGGCTTATAAACCGACTCAATTGAAGTATTAGCTGTACTAGTAGAAGTTCTCGCTTCATTCCATTCACTAATCGGGTCAGACAGCGCACATAATAACGCTAATGATGCACTGCAACCAGTCATTAAATTAGTGACGAAATTATTAAAGCCTTCACCCGTTGCAGTGGCAGTAAAATACAGGTGTGCAGTTCCCACAGCTAAGAACATTCCAACTGGGTGAACTTGCAATAGATGAAAGGTGAAAATAACTGCACTATTTAAACAACTGCCAGCGACAATTTCACAAGCATTACCAGCACGTCTAAATGTTCTACCTCTGTTATTTTCTGGCAGTGGTTGTGGCTGTTCTGGTTGTTGATGCTGCTGATGTTCTTGTTGTGATTTCTGTGCCAGCCCTTCCATTGAAAAAGGGCTGACGCTATGAGGATCTTCATTTCGTTTCCTTACTAGCATCAGCCTGTGTCCTTTCAACTAATAGTTATCGGTCGCCTAATTTCTGCCACAAGTTACCCAACATTGCACCCCAGCCGCGAACTGTTCCTGTTGCAGAAACACTTGATGCTGGTGCAGAAGTTTGGGATTGAATTGGTATGATTTCTTGGGGTGTTTGGTTGGGTTCTAATGCCCTTGAGCCAAACCTTGCACGGGCTAACAGTTGTTGTCTTTTCTCTCTCAGTCCTGTTGTGATTGCCTGTCTTTCAGCTTGCACAGTTTGCTTATTTTCTATGCTGCTGATTTTATTTTCATGCCGCCACAATTCAGCTTGTAAGTCGTGGTGTAATTGGGCTGCAACTTCAGTTAAAGCGTGTTTACGCTTTTGGTCAATTCGCAATAAGTCGGCTCTATCTTGGGCATCTATTTTACTCATCTCCGAATCAAACTCGGAGTTAAGTTTACGGATTTTACCAATTGCACCCGCAACATGAGAGCCGTATTGTTTACGAAGTTCAGTCCAAGTTACTTGCCCTTTGGTCAGCTTCTCCATCGCCTCAAAGACGACCTTGGCGTTGTCGAGAAATGGCTCTAATCTATCACTCAACTCTTGGGCATTATTGGCGTAATCTGCGAACTGTTCAAGCTTATTTATATCCGAAAGATAGCCCAGAATATCAGACTCAAATCCTCCCCAAGATTGTGCTTTTTCATCAATATGCGAACTATGACCAACTACCGGATTGCGTATTGCAAAGTCCATTGCGTTATTCTCCTAATAAGGTATGTTGTCGTAGTCGATATTTATCGGCTCTTGGGGCACTTTGTCCCAGTAACCCATCTCTGAAAATCGGCTATAAATTCTCGTTGCTAATTGCCTTATGGGGTCGTCAAAATCATCAGAGATTAAATCAAATTGGTTCTCACCAAATGCCAATATATTTGCAATATCCGCGTCAATCCCATTACCCAAGAATTGACCAAATGCAGCAGAGTATGGATGCTCATCAATGGTTGAATGAGTTGCTAAGAATTCCGTCCCGGTGAAGGGTGGGTAATCTTCACTCTCGAATATTGGTGTGGAAAGTGCCTCAATATCTGCCTCAATCCTTGCTGCCCATTCTTCAGGATTTTCTGCTTTGAATTGCTGCTTTCTTAGGGCGGAGTCAGTCAGAGGTGATTTGCCCCAATCGTTGGGATTTTTGTAATCAAGTGTCATTTGTTAGAATCCTTAAGTACTTTTCGTTTTGCGGCGAGAGATACATCCTGATTAGGCGATCGCCAAGCTTGCCGGCAGGTGCGATCGCTTCATCATCAGTTCTCACAAAACTCAACAAGTTCAAAAACCTCTCTCTGCACTTGGTTCTGGCTTAATTCTTTACGCCTGCCCTTAGAGTCATTGAAAATGAAAGGTGCATTGACTCGACAATTAGAGTAGTGGCTATAGCGCAGTTGTTGACCACGGAATTCATAGAGGTGGTTACGTTGCAAAGTTGTCGTTTCTAACATAAGTTCCTCAAACTTGAGAGTAGAACTCGATATTTAGAATCGCTTCGTGAATCTCCATCAAGGCTTGCACTGCATCGCCCATCTTTAAGTCATTCGATGTACTGAACCTTTCGGACGCTTCGATTTGTTTGTAATAGGGAGATGCTTGCACGAACCTAAGAGTTTGTTCACAACCGAGGATGATGGTCATTATTTCAGTAGTCGTTAGCGATGGCTGTGTCTGCATGGTTTCTTGGTCGCTCATAACTTGTTTCCTTGACTTTGGGTTTTTATCGCGTAACTTCTAATTCTTTCGCTTGAGAGTGATTTTGTAAGTCTCCCCGTTTGGCCTCAAAACAGTGTGTTGCTCTAAATCTAATTCGCTAGCTGCCCTTAAAATTGGACTGACATTTTCAGACGGTTCACCATGAAAGGTTGTCTCCCCTTTTTTACCTTTATCAAGGTTTCTAGAAATCATTTCTTTAAGCGCCTCAAACCCTGACTGTGACATAATTCCTCCTATTTTCCATACAATACTCTTGCCCGAACTACTGATGATGAGAGCTAGTCCCCTTCTGGGGTTGTGTCTGCATCATGTTTGGGATCTCACAACTTCTTCCCTTTCCTTTGGGTTTTCATCGGTGTGGGTTGAGGTTCTGGCTGATTACTTGGGGATTGTGGCTGGTTCGGTTTTTGTAGTACATAGCTGATTGCACCTCCACCCCCGACAGCTGCGGCAATGGTGAACATATTATTTCTGCCGAAGTACTGCACTCCGAAGTAGCCAAGGGCTAACGCTGCTGCTGTTGCTCCAATGCCTAAAACCGTGTTTCTAAATCTGGATTTGGTCATGCTGCCCCTTTGAAATTAGTGACCATTGCGCTAAGTGCTGATTTATTGGGCTGTGTAGATTGCGGTGTTTCGGGTTTTGGTGATGTTTGCACATTGCCGTGTTGAAAAATCAGCTTCTCTATACCTGCTGATAATGCCTGTGTCGGTGCATCTTGGGGTAAATCAAACATCTTGCACAATTCAATTACTGCTAGATAGGAAATGGTTATACGCCGAGATTCGTAATTCATTGATCAGGCTCCCCTTGATATTTGAGTTAATAGTTTCAACCCCAAGGCATTGATGAATTGGGGATTATTCAAGACCACAAAGCCTAAACCGGCTAAGTTTTGATCCACCACTGGCAGCGAAACACCCCCACCCCAGGCGACAAGGTATTTAGCGCGGTCTAGATAATTGCCAGCAGTCACAAAGTTGGCGAATTTCTCAATCCTGGTATTCCACCACTGATCTAGACATTGGCTGTACTCGGTTTCAAACTTCTTACCTGTCAGATGGTTGCCGCCGTATGTGAAAGTCCCTTCTACAATTCCCTGGTTCACCAAGCTGGGCGAGTGCTTCACATCCTTGGACAGCAGGCTTACTCGGTCGTTTCGCTTGTCGAGCGCTTCTGCAATCATCGAGTGGAGTTCACCGGCTCCACCCTCAATCAGGTGACGGTCTATGACTGCACCGCTACCGTTGAACACGGTAATCAACCAAGTGGATGAACCGATATCGAGTGCGATCGCTAATTCTGAGGGGTCAAGTACCAGGGATGCTTCACCGAATAAGCAGTGGGCAATGCTGCCGAATCCTTCGGGATAAATGCCTGTGACTACGATTTCAACTGTCTTGGTGACAATGGAACGGGTTACAGGGTGCAGATGTTCAAAGGTGTGAGTCCCTTCGACTCGGCGTTTAATCTCAGTCGCCCAGCGTTCGGGGTTATGGTTGCTCAAACTAATCGAAAGCTTGACACCATCGGGAATATTGAGAACTGCTAAGTCTGCAAGAATGCTTTCTAGTGCCAGTTCTGCTTTCTTTGCTTTGTCCTCGTGTAACAGGGTGTGGTCACTTTGCGCTAGAGCCGCACTGCCCCAGAAGAATTGAACATCTTTTAAGTCCAGGCGTGAACCTTCTACATATCGCACCCATGCCCCATCTTTTGAGATGGTTTCGTGGTGCATGATGTTGCGGTTGCGAACAAGTGAGTATGCGGCTGGCATCATGATCGAAAAATCACCGATGATTGCTTTCCCATACCCTGCTCCTGCGTCTTTACCTCCTGTGAGGTCAGTTAGCCCGGATTTGGCTAACAAGTCTGCCTGAACTAGCCAATTTTTGGCATTGGAATATACGGTTGTCATGGTTCCGATGATTGGTAAAAGTCTTGATTTTTCTGGCTTTGGAGAATTTAGAGGCGCTTATCGCTTTAAATCCACATATCCAGTTGGGGGCAAGCCAAAGCATCACTTTCTGGCTTCTGTTGCCTTTGTTGAGTGGCGTTTTTTGGCTCACAATGCTAATATAGCATCTATTAGATAGTAGTAGGCACTACTAGAAACTACTTTTGCTTATACTTTAGGCACATTAAATAAGGTAATTTGATACTAATAGTGCCTAAAGCTATCTAATAAATGCCAAAGTATAAAGGTAAAAGAGTAAATGTAACTTTCCCGGTAGAAGTTTATGAGCAAGTTGCAGGATTGGCCACTGATGAAACTAGAACAGTAAGTCAAATGGTTGTCGTGCTATGTCAAGAAGCTATTGCCGCTAGGGAGAAAAAGCAGGAGAAAACACAATGAGCAACTTAGCAAAAACCGGAATAACAACAGTATCAACTTTTATTAAGTAATTTCTAGGGAAATTAGAGCCTTGCTAAATTTCAGACAAACAGAAGTTTTGTATGATCTAGCTATTGTTTAATTAAATGAGATACGGAGGTGAGTACAAGGAAACGAAAAAGCAAAAAGACAAAGCGTAAATAGTTAAACGCTTTGTCCAGTAGCAAAAGTTCAATTTTATAAGCTTTCAGGAGCGGGAACTTATCTCAAACCTTCCAAAAAGTGGCTAAAAGTGTGGAAGCTTGACCACCACTGCTTGGCAAACTGAGATTTAATCCGCGCTGCTTACTCATATTATATGGGCTGCTGTGGAAATTTCTATATTTTCACTGCGAAATTTTGCATAGAAATTTATCAAAATTTTTGACCAAAAAAATTCTAAACAAGCAAAATAGTAAATCTCGTAGATATAAGGTGTAGCAGCGCGATAACCCCCTCCAGATACTGAAAAACAACGTATTTGAGGGAAAAGCTGTGAAAAATAGTAACTGTGAACTTCAAAAAATTGAAGTTACACAGAGGTACGAGATCATATCCCGTCCCTCTGACATAGAAGCGCACCACTGGAATGAATGGTTAGCCAGTGCTGTTGACCCTGGAATTATTGCGCTAAACGTGATTTCCGTATCGGGCACTGCCGCCTACGATTACCTGTTTTATGGTCAAAACGTCCCCCGCCGTAACGATGGACGACTCAGAGACGGGGTATTGAAGAAGTATCGCCACATCGAAGGACTTAACTGGTGGTGCAGTGGCGTTGACCCGCTTAACGATTATAGCCCCATGATGTGGGGCGGCATGAAACCCGACCACCCCAGGCGCGACCTGAACAAAGTTCTTAAATTCATCAAGTATGAACATCCCCTAAGAGTGCCAACACGGGCATTCTTCCTGGCAGTACCAGATCACATCTGGGAGAGTGTGGCCGCACGATATGACTTGACCATTAGCGATGAAGATAGGGCATTAGGCTTCTGGCATTGGGTATGGAAGTACAACATCTCAGTTGTGATTTGTGAGGGTGCTAAAAAAGCAGGGGCATTGCTTACTTTAGGCTATGCAGCGATCGCCCTTCCTGGGATAAACAGTGGCTACCGCAATCCCAAAGATGAATTTGGACAGCCCACAGGTAATTTACACCTAATTCCAGAGTTGCAACACTTCGCCACCCTTGGACGTAAATTCATCATCTGCTTTGACCACGACACCAAGCCAGAAACAGTTCAACGGGTGAATATTGCCATTAGCCAAACCGCGAAACTGTTAACGAAGTGTGGCTGTCAAGTCCTAGTGACACAGTGGAGTTACCCTGAAAAAGGCATTGATGACTTAATTGCCGCTAGGGGGCCAGCTGTTACTGATGAAATTATAAAACTAGCACTGACAAAAGAAAAATGGCAGGTCAAAGAGTACAGCCGACTCTCAATTGAGGCGGCACTCGTTCTCAATCAGCGTTACCTGGGAGCATTGACCATCCCGGAAACCGCTAAACTGATTTTACTCAAATCCGTTAAAGGTTCTGGTAAAACCGAGTCATTTGCCGCGATCGTTGCTGAGGCGATCGCTAACGGTCAACCCGTTATCCTCTTATCGCACAGGGTACAGTTAGCCCAAGCGATCGCGGATCGGGTAGGCATCCCCTACATCACCGAAGTCAGAAACAGCGAAACCGGGATTTTACTTGGTTTTGCGCTGTGTGTAGACAGTTTACACCCCAACGGTCAAGCCAGATTTAACGCCCTTTACTGGAAAGAACCCCTAGTAATCATTGACGAATCCGAGCAGGTGATCTGGCATTTGCTCTCTGCCAACACTGAAGTTAAGAAGCATCGAGTGGAAGTCCTCAACCAACTTTCCCAGTTATTCAAAAATGCCTTCGCCCCTGGACGGGGTAAAGTTATCCTGGCTGATGCTGACTTATCTGATTTATCACCAGAAATGGTTATGGGTCTAGCAGAAACCAACGTTACCCCTTGGGTGGTGGTCAACAACTGGAAGGGTCAACCCTGGAACATCTACCACTACAAACAAACTACCCCGGTTAATTGGTTAGCTGCTCTGGAAGCCCACATCAAAACCGGGGGTAAGCCCTTTATTGCCGTTGATTGCCAAAAAGCTAAATCCAAATGGGGAACCAAAGTCTTAGAAGCGAGGTTCAAGAAACAATTTCCCGATCGCAAAATACTTCGTATTGACTCCGAAACGATTGCCGACCCGCAACACGAAGCTTACAACTGCATCTCAAGATTAAACAAAGTGCTGCTGGAATATGACATTGTGCTGGCCTCACCATCCATCGGCACGGGAGTCAGCATTGACATTTGGGGGCATTTTACCAGCGTTTGGGGGTGCTTCCGGGGAGTAGCACCAGAAAATGCCACTCGCCAAGCCTTAGCCCGTGTCCGAGAGGCGATACCGCGTCATCTCTGGGTAGCCCCTCATGGACTTGGGAAAATCGGCAACGGAGCAATTAACCTCAAATCCCTGTTAGCCTGTGAGCATAAACGCTTTCAAGCTAACTTGAAGCTGCTACAGAATGCTTCATTGATCATTGACGGCGATGAAATCAACATTAACCGCACTGCCTTAAACGTTTTTGGCAAAATGGCTTGTCGGATCAATGCGGGTATGATTCATTACCGTGACACAGTGCTAGAGGAATTAGGCAACGAAGGCCATAACATTGTCGATGTCCATGACAACAAAATTCGCAAAAAGTTAAACAACGAAATCACCGCCCAAACAAATGAAGTTTACAACGGCGAATGTCAGGATATAACTGCTGCCGATACAACTGAGATGACTGCTGCCAAATATGAGGCGCTGCAACAACAACGAGCTAAAACCACAACTGAGCGCCACATTGAGCGCAAATATAAGCTAGAGCAACGTTACGGTGTGGATGTTACCTCGGAACTCGTCAAAAAAGACGATCAAGGTTATTACCCACAACTGAGGCTGCATTTTTACCTGACCTTGGGCAGAGCGAAAGTCGCTGACCGCGATCGCAAACTGGGTGAAAAGATGCTTGCCTGCAAGAGTGCTTGGCTACCAGACTTTAACGGCGGTCAACTGGGTTTGGTAATTCATGCCTTGGAACTTTTCAACATCCCCAATTTCATCGCCGATGACCGCGAATTTCGGGGAACTGATGCCGACCTAGTACAGATGGCTAACAATGCCCTGTCTGTGAAGTGGCAAGTCAAAACCGTTTTGGGAATTACCCTCAATGACAATGACAGCCCCATCGTTATCTTAAGGCGATTGCTGAAGAAGATAGGGCTGAAACTCAAATACATCTGTCGAGATGGCACGGGCGAACGCCAGCGAGTTTATCGTGTGGTTGACGCTGACGATGGGCGAGATAAAATCTTTAAGCACTGGCTGGCATTAGATACAGCCCAGGCTTAACCACAATTTCCAACTCTCCACCGAACTAAATAGCGGGAGCGGCGTTGTAGCTTATAGACTACAGCCCAGTTACCTCATGGCTTAGTTAGGTCTTTCGCACGTTTTTAAAACACTGGTGAACTTAACAACGTAGCAGTTGACCAACCAATAGCCTCAAAATACGAGTTTTTCGTCACGTCCACTAACGGTAATTAAATAGATATACAGGTTACTGGACAAGTAATACAGTCCAATGGTCAGAGATCCTAAAACCCCCAATCTTTCATATACACTGTTGCGGCGACTTACTGGCACGCCTGACCTTTGCGTTGTTGGCGGAAAGTGCTAGCAAACCCTTTACCAGAGTAAAAGTAACTCAAAGCTGAAAGTTAGCTTCAAAAGTAAACCTATGAGTCTTGCTCTTTTTATTAATTGAATATCGAAGCTATTTTTCAGCTTCAAGAGAAGGTAGTTAATATCCTCGCAATCCCAGTCATCCACTCGTTGTTTGCCTGGGATTTCCCGTTTTGCTCCCTAGACCGACTAATCGGCTAACGCCTTGTTAGGGGTGAAGTTGAAGAATAAATCTTTTTGCCTTCCCCTGAAGGTTATTTTTTTTCTTTTCGGCTTGATTAAAAGTGATTTATCAATTCAATGAGGTTAAAAATGCCTGAGTTCTTAATTAATATTCGTGTAATTCCTGGTGTTCCTGTTGGACGTATCTTTGTTCCCAATTCTTTCTTAACTAAACCAGAATTTCTACGTTGGTATGAGTCTATAGTGATTTATAATGTTACTCACTATGCTAGTGGGAAAGTGATTTGGTTTTTTGCTCCTATTTCTGAGTATTGTCGTCTTGCTTCTTCTTATCCACATCACCGACATTCTACTTATACTCAATATCTGCTAGATTCGGCTTCTACATTCTTTAGATGCCTGAAACCGCCATATATGAATGGTGATGAGTATTTGAAGTAACCTTAGTTATCCCTCACAATTGTACTTATGTAATTTGTGATCCCATCTGAAAGATACTGTTCTCTGATTCGCCTCATCCATCTCTTCACCGCAGTTAATGAGGTCTTGGTTCTTCTCCTCTAACTCCCGCATATAATGTCTGAGTACACCCCCAGTAGCAATCGCTCTGGTTTTATGCAACTGACGGGTTAACTCTAAAAACCATTCCCTATCAGCTATTAAGTCTGATTCCTTTACCTGATACTTGAGAATTTCGGGAATTAGTATTGTGGGGTCATGCTGTTTTGCGATCGCGCTAATATGAACAACTGGCTCGTAATCAATATGCAAGCACTGCTGCCATAATGTTACCCATTTGGCTTGAGACAAGTAGCCATGACTAAAATACGAAGGTTGCACTATTGCTAAAATATGTAAATGTGGATGTGCAGATATTCCATCCCTACCCTTAGTTACTTCTAGTGATTTAACCCAACCCTTTGCTGGCCATGCTTTCAATTCAGTTAATCCCTTAAAAGCCTTGTTCATTGCATCCAAGGTTGTTCTTAGTTCCGAAATCTGGCAATTCTTTACTGTCAACGTCACAAATAACCAACGGTACTTGGGGTAATCTGTAACAACCTGTGGCAAGATTTTGTAAGCTTTGGCTTTCCACATGAGTGATCGCCGCCACTGACAAACAGGACAGTGACGCACCCTGCAAAATCTAGTATGTAATAACTTGAGTTTGAAAATTCCACCCGCTTCTTCTGGTGATAGTTTAAACTCTAAACACTTGGAACAGATTTTAATTCGCCAAGCGTAATTATTTAACTCATGATCACTTGCTCTAGCGTAATAATTAGAAACCAGTTCAGCATTAGCTCTATGTTTATCCCAAGTTTTCCCTATATTAGTAATGTCGCTTAAATTCAGTGAATTTTGATGTTTTATAAACTGGTTTAGCGATAATAAGTTAAAGTCAACAATATTTCTATCTGAAGCTTGACCAGGCACAAACATTCTGTTATTTGTTTGGTTAATAAATTTCAAGCTAACATCAATTAAAACATCGAGCCTCAGTGATAATACACGACAATTCCATCCCGTCAAGTACAATTAGCCAATCCCTCTCCCAATATTGCCAGAGGTTGTCCGTCAGCACAGGGTGAGGGTGTACCTTATATACTTAAAATTCGATGTAATTTAATTCGCCTTACAGGTTTGATTCAGGCTGTTGCTGCTGCGCTACTGGCTCTTTACTTTTTCTCTTGCCCTTTGCACTATTTACTGTTGATTTATCCGGTTCACTACTAGCTTGATCTGACGCAGTACTTACCACTGTTAGCTGAGTTTCAGTAGCTGGATTTGATGACTGATTATTATCGTCGCTTGAAGATGTTTTTTTCTGGCGACGGCTGTTTTTCTTCAACTCGCCTATCAAATATTTGATTCTGCTACCAGTCAAATTAATCCCCAGACCCTTCAGCATCTCTGAGACTTCATCGTAAGTGTAGCCATACTTGTCAGAAGTTAGCTTCTCAATGTACCGCCTCATTTTTCTCACTGCGTCTCTGTCCGAGATGTCCTCTCGCTCTTTCGGCTTCTGCTCCTTCAGTAGATTGATGGCCTTATCAATCTTGCCCTTCGTAATCACTTCTGAATTCTGATGCTCACTCATGGTTATTCATGAATATTGATTAACTGATAATTATCGACTATTTGAAAAAATCTGATTCAAAATCCTCAAAAAAATTGACTATTGCGGCTACGCCGAATTACCTTTTTGTACTACGGCTACGCCTTATATTTTTTAGTGTGGCAGCTTCGCTGGTAGTCTTATTCAAGCT
>NZ_JAAGOG010000476.1:0-758 GCF_010747425.1 Nostoc sp. UIC 10630 | reverse complement strand
GATTTGAGAAATGCGACTTTAATAAATACTGATTTCTACCAATCTCAAATGCTTGACTATGCTCAACTTGAAAAAACCTACCTTCAAAATGCTCAAGTACGTGATTTATTAGTTACTAAGCAAGGACAAGATATAATATTTGATCGCCAAGACCTGCGTGGAGTTAAATTGAAAGACGCTAACTTAGAATATGCCAGTTTCATGGGTGCAGACTTGAGCCATGCTAACTTACAAGATGCAAATTTATCTGGAGCCAAGCTAGTACAAACCCAACTTGACGGCACTGATTTTACAGGGGCAACTCTCACAGGCGCATTCATTAAAGATTGGAATATCACAACTGACACCAAATTTGACGAGGTGCGATGTAAATATGTTTATATGCGCTTGCCCACCCCAGATAACCTAAACCAACATCGTAAACCTGACAATCACCAGGAAGTATTTGCTCTGGGAGAGTTTGGGGATTTCATCAAGCCCATCTTTGATACACTCGACCTTTACCATAGCCAAGGAATTGACCCAAGAGCGATCGCCATCTCGTTCAAGCAGTTAGCCGAAAATCACCCCGAAGCAGATTTGCAGATTGTTGGGATGGAAGTGCGTGGTGAGGACAAATTTCTGCTCCGTGCCAAAACAGCGATCACAGCCGATAAATCACAACTGAGTGCAGAGTATTTCGCTACTTATAATCAGCTAAAAGCTCTGGCAGAACAAGAAGTTAAAGCACTTATCGCTGAGAAGGATGGCAGAATTGC
>NZ_JAAGOG010000475.1:0-758 GCF_010747425.1 Nostoc sp. UIC 10630 | reverse complement strand
TATAAGTGTTTGTTGTATTTAGTAGATGAATGCGGGGAAGACGCGACAAAGTATTGTTGAATGGTGATTTTATTTAGTAAAGAGAGAGAGGAGCTTGGTTTCAAATCTAGACAATGCTTTACTTTTGCGCCTCAGTAAGCTTTTGTTGATATTCTTTGTACTCTCTGTCTTGATGCTGCCAGTATTTCTCAACTGTTTCTTTAGCAGCGTTCGCATTATTGTATTCATCTCCACCTTGGCTTAACAATCGCTGTTTGGTTTGCTTTCGTAAGTCAGAAACAACTTTGCCATTAACTTTACGCGTCTTTGACCAATCTAGAATGGCTTTAGGATAGTTACTAATGTCAATGTATTTCCCCTGCACGATGCCTGTATAATTACCTTCAAATAAGTACAGCCGTGTTAAAAGGTGATTATAGAATCAGTCAAAACCAAAGTATGTAGGTGATTCTCAATAGAAGCGCTCCATGCCATGCAGGTTCTGTAAATAAAGAGAAGCAAAAGATTAGGTTACGATAGATTTATAAAACAAGGCTGTCAACAGTCGGTATGACTAATACTTTATAGATTTGTAATACATGGGAGTCAAACGTTATCACAATTCCAAAACAACTAATAAACTCGCAAATCAAGTCACCCCAAGTTTTCTTGATTGACCATGAGAATAATAATCGTGGTTTAACCGATACCAATGAAGCATTACAGCTAGCCGAAAGCCTAGAGTTAGACCTAGTATTAGTGTCTGAAGGAAAAGAGGC
>NZ_JAAGOG010000115.1:0-26926 GCF_010747425.1 Nostoc sp. UIC 10630 | reverse complement strand
GGGCAGGGGGCAGGGGAAAAACCAATTCCCAATTCCCAATTTTCTACTTAACTTCTGTAATTTTGAGAGTGTAAGGAAGATACTTACCTTTTTCGTAGGAACCAACCCAAACTTGGTAACTTCCAGCTAGCCATTCACCAACAATGCCGGCATTTTTGCCATCAAAATCGTCATTACACCAAGTACCACCTGGTCCCTTGATAATTATGGTGGTGTCTTCAGGACTTTGGACTTGCAACTTTAGGTAGTCGAATTTACTTGTTAACGCTAATGTGTGGTCTGGTGTTTCATCAACAAATCCGGTACAAGGGCCAGTGGCTGTTTCACTTCTCCCACCTACTTTACTCCCAGATATTGAACCACCACTCATCCCGCGAACTGTCAGGGGGTCTGGCGAAAACTGGGGACTAATAGTTACATCTCCAAATATCGTTGGCGCTTCCTGAGCATCAGTCACAGCGTTAACTGTCGATGTGATGAAGAGCGTAACTATCATCAACGATAATCTCATCCCTCTATTGAGCGCTTTTGTCGGCATTGTAATTACGTTCGCTTCTAAGTGGTTTTGAAGACATGAATTTTACACACCAAGTTCCCAATGTGGGGAGAATTGACTACCTATTTTAGATTTGAAATTGGGGATAATTCATTAGTAATTAGTCAATGATTTGTTGTTCTTATAGTTGCTCTACCTTATGGATAGGGGCACACGTTTGTGCGCCCCTAAAATCTAAAATATTTCTAAAATCTGGAAGTAATCGCTAATTAGCTTCTGTTATTGCCCTACTCAAACGCGATTTGTCTAAACCAATCTGATTTAGTAGTAACCAAGATTGAATGAGGTCGGGGCCATGAACATCTCCAGTTAAGGCTGCTCGGAGTGATCGCATTACCAAGCCTTTTTTGACTTTTTGCTCTTTCACCACTTGTTTGATAATGACCTGAGCGGCGGCTTCCGAGAGTTGCGGCTGATTTTCTAAAGCTGTAACAATCGCCTCAAGGACAGCAGTAGAACCTTCTTGCTTTAATTGTGTACTGCCTTCTTCGCTAAATTCAACTGTGTCGCTAAAAAACAGTTGCCCTTGAGGTACTGCATCTACTAAACGAGTCAAACTCTGGCTAATTAAAGTTACAAGCTGTTCTAACCAGGCGCGATCTCTTCCACCATCAAATTTATAGCCAGCCGCTTCCCAAAAGGGTATGAGTAAATCTGTGAGTTTATCTACTGGTGTATTGTGGATATACTGACTGTTCAACCAATCCAGCTTGTCCCAGTCAAACTTTGCGCCTGCTTTATTTACACGCTCAAAGCCAAACTCTTTACCTGCTGTTTCTAAAGTAAATATTTCTTGCGTCGAGTCTGGTGGCGACCAACCCAGCAATGTCATGTAATTCACCAAGCCTTCAGCAGTAAAGCCCATTTTCTGAAACTCAGAAATGGAAGTAACACCATCTCGCTTAGAAAGCTTGCGCCCTTCCATGTTCAAAATTAATGGCGTGTGGGAGAACTCTGGAATTTTTGCACCCATTGCTTCATACAACAGAATTTGCTTGGCGGTGTTGGCGATGTGGTCTTCTCCGCGAATGACATGAGTAATTTGCATATCGATGTCATCCACTACAACGACAAAATTGTATAGTGGTTGACCGCTACCCTCTTCTGAGGCGCGGGCGATGACCATATCACCACCTAAATCGCTACCTCGCCAAGACATTTTTCCCCTTACTAGGTCATTCCAGACAATTTCCTGCCCATCTTCGATTTTGAAGCGAATCACAGAAGAACGACCTTCTGCTTCATAAGCGGCACGTTGTTCTGGTGTGAGGTTGCGGTGACGGTTGTCATAGCGAGGGGCTTCGCCTCTAGCTTTTTGAGCTTCTCTTAGCGCTTCTAATTCTTCGCTGGTGGTGTAGCAGCGATAGGCTAATCCTTGATCTAGCAGTTTTTGTACTGCTTCTTTATAAAGATCGAGGCGTTGAGATTGGAAAAATGGCCCTTCATCCCAGTTCAGTCCTAGCCAGCGCAATCCTTCAAGAATATTGTCGGTGTATTCGGGACGCGATCGCTCTAGGTCTGTATCTTCTATTCGCAGGATAAATTTCCCGCCGTGGTGACGGGCAAATAACCAGTTAAATACAGCCGTTCTAGCTGTACCAATATGTAAATTTCCGGTTGGACTCGGCGCAATACGGACTCTGACAGTCACAGTTAATTCTCTCTTTCGCAAAGCATGATAAATGTAGCTTATATTCAAACCCCCAATTCTGGGTCAATCCTTTTGGGGAATTCCAAATCAAAAATCACCGAAGTTCGGTGATTCACTACTTATAAATTTAGAACGGGACTGACGGGGCTCGAACCCGCAACTTCCGCCGTGACAGGGCGGTGCTCTAACCAATTGAACTACAGTCCCTTGTTTGGTCAACTTTGCTATTATCACTATTTTTTTTCTGCTTGTCAAGCATTTTGGAATGGAAAATTAGAAATTATTTTTGTCCCGTCTCTCCAAGGCGCGAATTTACCGTTAAATAGACCTTGATAATACAACCTGGGGCTTGGATTCCAGATGGTGCAATATCCGGGATTGCATTTGTTTATATTGCTGTTTTAATAGCTGTTTGCTGACTTGGGGCACAGAAGCTGGTGGTAGGCTATGAGTTTGTTGCACCCAGGTTCTCAACATTTGTCGCTGAGTTGGCTCGATGCGGCTGCTGAGGACATTGGCGCAGGAATGTGGTGCTTCCAGAGTAAAGAAAATCAAAGGATAGTGTTCATTTTCAGCCAGAAAACCTACCATCTTAAGATTTTGGGGATTTTGCATATCTAAGTAGCATGGTAGCCACTTAGGAGCCAATTGCCGATTGTAGAGTACAGTTACCCACAACAGCATTGGGTGAGGGGATGTCATGAAGATAAACTGGTTGTAACGGGTAGAAAGACCATAGTTTTTGATTTCTTGTTTAGGCAACATCAACCATAGTGCGGTCATAGATTCTTGTGCAGTATCTATAAGCTGGGGAAAAACAATTTCTTGAGTTGGTTTATTTTGAGGCCACAAAAGTTGCCGGCAGCTTTGTTCTACTGCAATTGGTAATCCAGAATCTAGGGGACGGCTAAGGATGGGATTAGAGGATAAATTTGTTGGTAAATTGGTAGAATTAGATTGTTCTAAGCTATTTAATACTTGCAAAATTTGAGCGATATTTTGTGGGCGATCGCAAGATTTTTTTGCAAGACAAGACATGATTAAATTATTTAGCTTCTGAGGTATTTTCAGAGTTGGTTTAACATCTGCGATCGTTTTTGGTTGTTCAAAGTGATGTGCTTTATACCAAGCACCAAAATAATCAGTTTCTGGTTCCCAAGGTTTTTTGCCTGTGAGCATTTCAAACATCATCACACCCAGGCTATAAATGTCAGAGCGACTGTCTAATTTTTCTCCATCTAGCTGTTCTGGAGAACAGTAGGGTAAAGTGCCATTAAATCCCCTGCTTGTACTAGCTGTTGATGCATAATTTAAAAATCTAGCAATCCCAAAATCGAGGATTTTAACTAACTGACCTAATATCGGATCAGGAATAACTAATATATTGGCAGGCTTAATATCTCTATGAACCAACGGACAAATTTTGCCGTCAATATTAATACCTTGATGGGCACACTGTAAGCCCAAACAAATTTGGCGGGAAAGAGTCAAAAACATCGACAATGGTAGTGGAATTAAGTCCTTTAAACTCTTACCACATAGATATTCCATCACGTAGTATGGTTTTCCTTTCTCATTGACACCATAATCATACGCCCGCACTATGTGTAAGCTCTTTTGACTCAAAGCTGCGCTCATTAAAGCTTCACGAGCAAAGTCTTGTTGCATCTTGCTATCGACAACAGTCTGAGTTAAAAACTTGATAGCAACTGGTATACCTCCTAACAAAATATCATTTGCTAAGAAAACTTCACCCATACCACCGCTACCAATTAATTGCTTCAGTTGATAACGATTGGCAAGTAAGCCCGTACTACTTGGAGATGTAAATGGGCTTTGATTCACTTTATTCACCTCTGCTGCTGAATCTATTTAAAGTTAGTAATACACACATAACAATATAACTAGGTAATGGTGGCAAGTATTTTAATCACGCACTTTTAAGAACGCGATAAAAGTTTAAAAAAAATCTCCAAGAATTTATCCATCCAATTTTTTAACCCTTCTTTTTCAGCTTTCTGATCTGCGGCTAACTTTTGTAAAATGTCTAATTTTAGTTTTTCGTACTCTGTTTTTAGAAGATTTTTAGCTTGATTAGACAAAATTAATTCATTTGACTGTTGACTCATGTCTAACCAATCTACAAGTTGCTGACGCTGATTAACTGTAAGACTTAAGGTTGTTACATGAGAGCAACGGTTTGGCTCTTCTAGGGGAAAGAATAGTAGATGATAGTAGCCTACCTCTGCTAAACTACGTGCTATATTCTGCCCTTTATTATCTTTCAAATCTAGAAAATAAGGTAGCCACTTAGTCATAGAAGGCTGGGCATCGTATAGGACTGTTACCCACAACAACATCGGATATACATTAATTTTACTAATAAATTCAGTGCTGTGTACTTTATTCAAAAATTTTGCAATCTCTTGTTTGGGCAACATTGCCCAAAAAGTTGGTATAGGTCTTTGAGGAGTTTGTAATAAATGGGGAAAACCAATTGGCGCAATTGGTTTGTTCTTAGGCCAATTTTTCTGCAAACATTCTTGTTCTGACAAGAATGTTGCTGGTACTAATTGAACTGGAAGTAAGGCTTTAAGAATGTCACTACTATTGTTAGCAATAACATCATTAATCTGACTATTAACCTTTTCTAAACCTTCTAATATTTGGTTGATATTTTGCGGGCGATCGCTTACTTCTTTTGCTAAACAACTCATCAACAGTTTTTCTAATATCTGCGGTACTTTGACTTGTGGGTTGACTTCTTCAACTGTAGGTGGCATTTGAAAGCGATGCGCTTGATACCAAGTACCAAAGGAGTTACTTTTTGTCTGAAATGGATGTTTTCCTGTTAGCATCTCAAACATTAATACTCCCAAACTGTAAATATCAGAGCGCACATCTAGCAATTTGCGCCCTTCCATGTGTTCTGGAGAACAGTAAGGTAAACTGCCAATAAAAGAATCTGTCAGGGTCATCCCACTTCGTTCTGTTAAAAATTTGGCGATGCCAAAATCGAGTATTTTAACAACTTCTCGTTCTTTACTATCTTCACTAAGGAATATATTTTCGGGTTTTATATCTCTATGAACAATGGGGTAAATCTCTCCTTTGAGGCTAATACCTTGATGGGCACATTGTAAGCCTAAACAAATTTGATTACAAATCTCCAAAAATTTTGATATTGTTAAGGGCTGAATTTTGAGAATTTGTTTGAGATTTTTTCCTTGGAGGTATTCCATTACATAAAATGGAGTTTTATCCTCAGTAAACCCATAATTTAAAATACGAACAATATGTTTACTTTTGCGGCCCAATTGAGCCCCAATAAAAATCTCTCTGGCAAAGCGTTGGGACATGTGCTGGTTCGCCAAACTAAATGATAAGATTTTGATTGCGATTGGCATACCACCTTTAGCAGTATCTTCTGCTAAATAAACTCTCCCCATCCCCCCTTTGCCGATCAAATCTCTGATTAAATAGCGATTATTTAAAAATTGTCCGATATAATTGTCTAATTCTGCTTTTTGCCCTACCATATTCTCAATTTTTTTTTGTGGCATAAAAATCATTTATGAAAAATACTTTTGGCAAATTAGTTTAATCAGTCTAGTTAAGTACTAAATTTAAATCTAAAAATATCAGAATTTGTCGGAAATTAATAATATACTGCCATTACGGTTAATCTGCCTGCAAAATTTCTTAAACATTATGTAACATATTTATTAAGGAATACGGTTGAGAAATTACACGTAAACTACGAATAGGCTAGATAAAGTTACCTAGTAGATTCCGTGAATACACAGGAATAAGCAGAAATAACTAAATAGCAGTAAACGGGGGATGGTTGTGTCCAGCTAACGATTGAGATTCGGCAGTAAACGGCGTAATAATCTGGTCAGTGGTGTTTCAATTTTCATTTTAAAGGCTAGTATCTGGGTACGTTGTAGTGAGTTAAAATTGTTATCACTTACAAGAATTAATGATTGTTGACCATCGGGTAGTTTAGGGCCAAGAGTTAAACCTTCGATGTTGTCTAGCAGTACATCTAGGGTTCTCAAATCTAACAGTAGTTTTTTCTGAACTGGTTTAATATTTTTGAAGTCAATTGCTAAAAGACTATCTATGTGATGAATATCATCAGCTTGTTCTAAAGAAACCTGAAATAGGGAAATAGCAAATCCTAAACCAGTAAAAGACCTTTCTAAACTTAGGAAGTGCCCTTGATTATCGAGAGCAAGTAAATCAGGTAGTCCACTAGCAAATTTGCCAGTCAGATTCAAAAAGGGTGAAACTGGTTCTGTCTGGTAAAGAAACTCCTTTTCTGGCTGGCTGTTGAGTAAGTTGTATTGCAAAATCCGGCAAGGACTACCGATGTTAGGTTTAGCGGCAACACCATCTTGAATCAGAGCATTTTCGCTGGCTGTAAATAGATTCTTTTTATCAGGTGTGATGGTGAGGCTTTCAAAAGCCAAATTGTTGCGGATACCTTGTTTACCAGCTTTATCTGGCAAAAATTTGTTTGGGATGGGAAGTGTTGTAATTTCTTTATCAGAAGATAGTGAGAATTCTTTAATAAAAGGATTAATTAGTTTTGCCGCGTCGCCTTCAGAAGAAATAAATATAGTTGATTTATTAGTTAATGTAATACCTTCTGTATCAGTTTCACTAGGGCGAAATGTTTGATCATTTTCATTTAATAATGTGGTAACATCTATAGGAATAACTCCGCTTTTTTTTAGAGAACCCTTGCTTAAATCTATTTTTAGGGTGTAGAAGCGGGCAGCAGCTTTTTGTCCACGGTCATCAGAAATAGCATAATAAAAATTGTTTTTTGCATCATAAGTAATTCCAGATAAACCTCCAACCTCAGTTTTCTTAAAGATTAAGCCTTTCGGTAAAGTAGCTTCACCGATAAACTCTATGCTACTAACTTCAACAGCACTTAATGGTAATTTTGTTAATAAAAAACTGATAATTAGAATCGGGATAAATAAGTAAATAATTCGTGGAATTGCGAAGGTTTTCTTAATTAGCTGCATAGAGTTTTTTGTTAGAGTGTAAAATTAACAAATAAGATATCACGCTGAAGAATATAGCGCTACACATCTGTGTGCTGCTAAAAATAATCTGTATTCCAAGAAATTGAAAACCTTTATAAAATACGAAATTACTTAAGCTAGTCGCAAACCATATTCTTCCTGAAAAAAGTTTACAAGCCAGTCTTTTACTCTGTGGGTAGCGCGGCAGTCATCTTCGTTGTAGCTTTGGATAATTTCTAGTAAGGTGCGATCGCCAGTTTCTAGCCACTGATCGTACCAGTAAATACATTTGGCACCACTAGCTTCTTTTTCCCGCCACTCAAATCCTAACCAACGTGCGATCGCTTTGAGGGCATAACTTTCTACAGGTAATGCTACACTTTGGGTTAATTGTTCATACACATCCACAAATCGGTTCAGTACAGGACGCACTGAGGCATAGGGAGTGTTGTAAAGCTTTGCTAGGCGTTTGACTGTATCAAACTCGTAGACACAAAAATGATAAATTGGCGCTTCGGGATATTGCCAAACTAAATCCAAAAATTGCTGCCAAACTAACTCTTCGTCTTCTGGTTTATCTGCTAAAAACGAATAAAACTGTTCTGTATTGGCAAGTCTATCAACGACCAAAACCCCCAAAAGATAATTTAAATCTAAGTCTGGCTGTGCCTCAATATCAAAGTAAAGTTCTATGGGTGCTGTGAATGTAATATTTTCTATTGGTAGCGGATAGGGTAAAACTAGAGGTCGTTTTTCCAATGCAGATTGAGCTTGCACTACTAGCTTGGGTGCTACTTTCGGATCAAAACCAACTAGATTTTCTAAGGTGTTGGGACTGGTATTAGCAAGAGATTCTAGTGTGGTGATGGCTACGTCTTGGAGTTGAGTGTAGCGAAGAGGTGTTACACCTGGTAATAGTGAGAGATGTTTTTCAGATTGAGCGATCGCATAACATTGACTATACCAATGGCAAAAATTGCACTTTTGCCGAGAAATAAACACCTCTGGCGGATTCGGTAACTCTACAACTTCAATAAACTCCTCCAGAATTTGCTGCATTCGTGGCATCCATTTAAACAAATCCACCGTATAGTTGGTGCTTTTGGTTCGCAATATCAGCAAAGCTGTTTCTGGTACAACTCCCTGTACTGTTGCCAAGACTTGGGTATGAAATGCAGCGACAACTTGATATTCTTGCTTAGGGCGCTTACCCAATTCAATACTAGCTGGGACATACATCCAATCTCCAAAACGAGACTGTCCAGGCTGTTTCACAAGTAAATTTGGGCGACTCAGCAGGGTATATTCGTCAGAATAATTTGCTAGCAGTACTCCTTTATAAATGTACTCAACGCCACGCTCCATCAATTCTAAAGTTGCCTGCTCTGCTATTTCCCAGTTTCCATAAGAATAATCTGGTTGGTGGTAAGTCATCTGTGCCAAAGCACTTAGCTGATGAGCGATTTTGTCCTGTTGCAGTTTCCGCAGCAACTCATTGGGTGCATCGCGCTGACTTTTGTCACCGTGGATATCTAGAAAAGTTCGGCGTTTACAACGTTGGTATTGCAGTAGGAGTTCAGCATTAATTAGCATTCTTTTAAGTTAACAAGAATTAGTATTATGTGGAAACAACTTAGACAACTAAAGTTTGCAAGTGGCGATACATTCTCTGCGTTCGCGCAGCGTGTCGTAGACAGACGCTACGCGTAGCTTGCTTCCCCTATGGGTTACGGTGGGGCTACGCCAACGCCTTTACACCTGATTTGCCGTTTATTCTATACAGTCAACAGCTAAGTGTTTGCGTTTCTCTTGGGTGACAGATGAGGGAGAATAACAAAATCACGTTTTATCCATCATTACAAGGGTATATGACAGAACAACATGAGCCATGCCTCATCTGTGAGCGTGTCACACTGTGGAGACGCGGTAAAAATCCTTACTTCATCCATGAATTTGAGCATTCAATCTTTGTGATTGGCGATCATCAATTTCATGGCGGATACTCCCTGATTCTTCTAAAAAAACATATTAGAGAGTTGCATGAACTTGCTCCACCTATCCAGTCTGCCTTATTTCAAGAGGTGATGCTGGCAGGACAAGCGATCGTTAATGCTTTTAGTCCGTGGAAAATGAATTATGCCTGTTATGGCAATAGTGAACCACATATTCATTGGCATCTCTTCCCACGCTATGAGTCTGATCCCGATCGCCAAAGTACCCCGTGGCTTCATGCATCAGAATTCAAACACCATCTAATTACGCCTCAAACAGCGCAGAATTTAGGAAAAAAAGTCAAAGAGCATTTATCGTTACTGATTACAAGATAAGATTTGGCTGCGATCGCTTAAATTAATCTCATCCCTATTTTTACCATTGCTACTAAGTATCAATAGCCTGTAAACAAAAGATATCCCTTAGAAATTATGACTAGTCTTTCTGTCGCCCAAACCAAGCTGCAAAGCCATCGAGAGCAATTTCCCGCTTTAGCCAATAAGACTTATTTCAATTATGGGGGACAAGGGCCAATGCCCCAAAGGGCAATGGATGCTATGACCGAAACTCAGGCTTATGTTCAGCAAATAGGCCCCTTTGGTAATGAGGCGTATCGCTGGATAGCGCCGCAGACTCAAGCCGCTAGAGTTGCGATCGCTTCAGAGTTAAATGCACCAAGTGAAGCAATTACCCTTACCCAGAATGTCACAGTTGGCTGTAATATAGCTATGTGGGGCATTGACTGGCATTCTGGCGACCATATACTGCTTTCAGACTGCGAACATCCAGGCGTGATTGCCACTACACAAGAAATCGCGCGGAGATTCGCGGTAGAAGTTACCACCTGTCCTCTGAAAGCGACTTTAAATGAGGGCGATCCTGTACAAGTTATTGCCCACCACTTACGTCCTAATACTCGTCTTGTAATATTAAGTCATGTTTTCTGGAATACTGGTCAAGTTTTACCCCTTGATAAAATTGCCGAAGTATGCAGAAATAATCATTCTTTCTTGTTGATAGATGCTGCCCAATCTGTTGGTTTATTGCCTTTAAACTTAACAGAATTGGGTGTAGATTTTTATGCTTTCACTGGTCACAAATGGTTATGTGGCCCTGCGGGTGCTGGTGGTTTGTATGTTCGTCCAGAAGCACGAGAAAGCCTGAAGCCTACGTTTATTGGCTTGAATGGCATTGTTGTAGATAGTCAATCTCAGCCTGTGGACTGGCTTCCCGATGGGCGACGGTATGAAGTGTCTACATTAGCTTATCCGTTGTATGTTGGGTTAAAGGAAGCGATCGCAATTCATCAGCAATGGGGAACTTCACAGGAACGTTACGAGCAAATTTGCCAAAACAGCGAGTACCTTTGGCGGCGTTTAGTAGCGTTACCCGATGTTAAATGTTTGCGAACATCCCCACCTGAAAGCGGTATAGTCTCGTTCCAACTTGTAAATAATCAGCCCCAAGCAAATCTCAAGTTAGTACAATTTCTAGACTCACAAAACATATTAACTAGGACAATTGCCGATCCTAGCTGTATACGTGCCACCATCCATTACCTGACTTTAGAATCGGAAATCGACCAATTAGTTGAGGCCATTCAAAGTTTTTGCAAAATTAGTTAAAAATTAGGAGTTATAAGTTATCAGTCTGGTAATTATGATTTTAATTTTTAACTCCTAATACCAATTCTTTGTGAGGCTACAGCAAATTTTCTTTCTTTGTGTCCTTTGCGTCCTTTGCGGTTCGTTGCTCATATAATTTGACGCAGCTTCATACAGAATTCGTATAACTTCTAACTTCTACCTCCTACCTTTTAAATGGAACGCCCAATCTTATACTTAGCCATCACTAACCACGGCTTTGGTCATGCTACCCGTATGGCTTCCGTCGCTGCGACAATTCAAAAATTATGTCCAGAAATTTTGCTAATTCTTGTTACCACTGCCCCGCGCTGGTTGCTAGAGTGCTATATAGAAGGCGATTTCATCTATCGTCCCCGTGCATTTGATTTGGGTGTGGTGCAAACCGATAGTTTGACGATGGATAAAGTAGCGACTTTAGAAAAGTTGCTAGATATTAAGAAGCATCAAAATTCGCTCATTGCCTCAGAAGTTAATTTTATCCGCCAAAATCGCGTTCATCTCATTTTGGCAGATATTCCCTTCCTGACTCCTGGGTTTGCCAAAGGTGCAAATATCCCTTGCTGGATGATGAGTAACTTTGGCTGGGACTTTATCTACCGAGATTGGGGAGGGGAATTTACAGCAGTTGCAGATTGGATTAGTGATTGGTACTCAAAGTGCGATCGCCTATTCCGTCTCCCTTTCCACGAACAGATGCAAGCTTTCAACAATATCACAGATGTCGGTCTAACAGGTGGTTCCCCCCATTACTCTGCTGATGATTTACGTTCTCTTTGGGGAATAACTGCACCTATCGAAAAAACTATTTTATTGACATTTGGCGGCTTGGGTTTGCAGCAAATTCCCTACGATAACCTGCGGCGATTTCCAGATTGGCAATTTATCGTCTTTGATAAATCTGCGCCTGATTTACCTAATTTAGTGAAAATTAATGACCGTAAATACCGCCCAGTAGATTTTATGCCTATTTGTGGGCGAGTCGTTTCTAAACCTGGCTACAGTACTTTTGCTGAAGCTACACTCTTGGGAGTACCTATTGTTACTATCCCTCGTGAGGACTTTGCCGAAGCAGCTTTTCTACTAGAAGGCATAACAAATTATAACCAGCATCAAATCATCACCCCATCTGAGTTTTTTCAAGGGACTTGGGATTTTCTGCATCAGTTACCCCAACTACCAAAGCAATCCCAGCTAATTGCTAAAGATGGTAATGAAGCGATCGCTCATGCTATTCTCAATTATTTACAGATAAAATAAAGTTATTGAAAACAATATTAATGTAATAATACGAACTCAAACCATAGATAAATAAATCTACGTCTCAAGAATACAATTTACAGATGTTAACTGTCTTCAGAAAGATTTATAATAACCATACTCAATCTAGCAATCAACCAACAGCAAAACAACAACCAAATAAAGCAGATTGAACTGCGAATTATCTGTTATTGTCATCAATCATTACTGTTTTAAATGACTCACTACCAAAAGTTACTAAAAATTTCCACTACTGCCAAATCTTTTTACAACATCACCGCTAAAATTGAAGCCGCAGTTGCAGAATCGGGGATTGAAACTGGTCTTTGTACTTTATTTTTGCGCCACACTTCAGCTAGTTTAGTTATTCAAGAGAATGCCGATCCTGATGTTCTTCTGGATTTAGCTAATTTTATGGCAAAACTTGTCCCAGAATCAGGCAAATACATTCACGACGCAGAAGGTCCCGATGATATGCCAGCACACATTCGTACTGCACTCACCCACACTTCTGAAAATATCCCCATTAATCGAGGTCATCTAGTACTGGGAACTTGGCAGGGAATTTATATTTGGGAACATCGTCAGCACAGTCATTTAAGAGAATTGGTTATCCACATTTCTGGATAGCTGATTTTCAAGTTTGGTTTCAGCTTAAGTTTTGTAGAGTTTAAATACTCTGGTTATTATACCTACCCTTTGAATATAATTTCATAAACTCGCGGGAATATACATTAAACAAATTTTTTCGTGATACAGGAATCCGGTTTGATTTCTGAAAAGATACGTAGAAATGCACCCAATTCTCGATAATGGTGGTTAGGAACTCCGTTCTAAGACACCCCCTACATACCTAATTTTTTCAGAAATCAAATAATCATCCTAGAATTTTCATTATAAAATTATTGATGCGGAATTAATCAGACATATTATATTAAATAATTGGTGTCAATTTGTAAACTTAAAAGTTAAGTTTATTTTTCCTTATTTAATAATTTCCTTATTTCGATATACACTAATAGTTAGTGTAAGCTGTCTGGGTGATTTCAATTACTATGAAGCAAGAACTGACACCAACTCATACTTTCCAATATATTGATGAAATCCTTGCCCAACAGTCTATTAATTTATTATCACTTAATCCCCAAAAGAAATTAGTTACTAGCTTTGCGGAGTTGGAAAATTTAATTACTGAGCAAAACACTGACATTGAACTTCTTACAAATCTTCAGAAAACTCTCGAAATCATAGTCTGTAGCCAGTTACAAAACTTCCCAGAAAATATATTTTGGGATTTTGATTTTCTAGTTAGTAGTATGCTTAGGCAGGCTTTAGTAGCAAATGAGGGCGCTATTCCTTTTCTCAAAATTTTTGGTGAAAAGATGGTTTCTCTGGTAGAAATGTTCGGAACTAAAACAGAAATTCGCTTTCGTTATGTTCACGATTTTATGTATGGGTTTGAGTGGGCGAGGTGGGTACAAAAAGAGCCACAAAAACGCGCCTACATAGAGCCTTTTAGTCTGGTTTTTTTGGATTATTTACTCGCCAAAGGTAAGGAACTTGTACAACGGATTAATCATGGTCAAGTCGTATCTTATAAACTATGTGATACAGGCTACCGGAATCCCTTCACTTTTTCTCGTGAACCAGAAGACGAATATCGTCTACTCACTTATCTAGCTGAGGAGCAACTTATCCCAGTAGCAGTGTGGAACTGGAATGCTAGCCCAGTATGGAACAAACCTTTCCAAGAAATGCGCCAGGAATTAGCATTAAAATTAAATATTCGACCACAGAAACACTGATTAGCAATTAAAAATTGCCGAAGAAAATAATTATGAAAATTGCTGATTTAATTACTTGGTTTGAAGCATGGGCAAATCCCGCTTGGTGTGAAAGCTGGGATAATTGCGGCTGGCAGATTGAACCAGGAGTGTTGCAGGAAAAAGTACGGGTTTTGGTTTGTTTGACACCGACTTTGGCAGTAATGCAAGAAGCGATCGCAGAAAATGCTAATCTGATATTCGCCCATCATCCCTTGATTTTTAATCCTCTCAAATCTTTACGCACTGGTGAAGCGATCGCAGAAATGGTACGGTTGGCTTTTACCCACAATATTGGTATTTACAGCGCTCACACCAATTTCGACCAAGTGCAGGATGGTACAGCTGATGTATTAGCTCAAATTTTAGAACTCAAGCAAGTTACTCCCATAGTACCAACACAAGCAGGATTAGGATATGGTCGTGTTGGTTTGCTAGAGCCATTTTTGACACTACAGGAATTACTCGCAGCTATTCAAACCCGGCTTGCTCCCCCTAATTTGATTTTTTCCCCAACTACTGACTTACAGCAAATAATTTCACGAGTTGCTGTTTTGGGTGGTTCGGGGGCTGGTTACATTTCAGCCGTCGCCAAAACTGGTGCCCAGGCTTATCTGACTTCTGACTGTAAGTTTCATCAGTTTCAAGAAAGCCGCGATGCCTACGGCGGGCTGCACCAACGCAATCTTATCTTAATAGATGCGGGACATTATGCTACCGAACGTCCGGCTTGCGATCGCTTGGTGCAAAAATTTCAGTCCCTAAACTTAGACTGGGTGCAATTAAGCCAAAAGGATGAAGATTTCCGCCAGTTTTTTGCTTGATTGCTTATGTTTCTTTAATATTGTCAAACTATTTAGCTTACCAAGATTAATGCTAAATATCTTGGTATTAAAATCTCACCGTATACCCCGATTAGTCCCATCTAAATCTTATGTTTAATACCATTTCTGTGATACGGATCACTGTTTACGTGTAATTATAATCACATAATATTAATGTTCCATGTCAACTAGTTGCAAAAAAAAATGTACCACACTTGATGTAACAAATTGTTTACCCTGTCCTAACCAAGATGATTCGCACAATCGTTGAATCTGCTTTCCAAACTGGATATCTTAGTGTTGAATCTGAGGGTTTACTCCAGCAAGTGCTAGCTACTAAATGCTATCAGTCAGAGGATTTGCCAGACCTTGCAGCCCTATATGACGCAGTTCGTGCAGGTAGAATTAAACGAGAAGCATCCTCATCGAACTTGCTTATAGAATTTCCCCTACCACATAAATCTTCCTGATCCTCCAAAAGAACCAGAGGAACCGGGAAAAGCTTGTTGCAAGTATTTATGCTCACTCAATATTCCATTCTCTTGCCCTTTTCTTACCCATCATCAGGCAAAAAACCTTAAAAATTGAAAACTCTTTGGGTGTTGTTGCTGAAAACCATCAAGGTCAGCAAGAGAATGAGTTAAGATCAGATACAAGTGGGTAAAAGTAAAGCCGAGTCCCCGGACTTCCCAGCAATGCCAATGAGTAAAAGTAGGCAGATTAAACAACCGCAATCAACGATTGTTTTGGAGTATTATTTATTACATAATGGTAAGGATGACTCACCAAGAAATATGAACCTGATTAGGACAGATTCCGAATTGTTTGACTTCTATGAAGCAGACGTTCCTTAGAATAAGCTGAAAGGAGATTGAATTCATTGCCAGAGCAACTCATGATTTATTACCCAATATTTCCCAATATTTTGACAACTACAGGCAAATTTTGGCATTGAGTGATAAAGCGTACTTGTTCTCAACGGTGAAATTAGCCTCCCAAAGGTGTAATGTAATGGGGTAGAACCCAGATTTTGACAGGTTTAACTACGTTGTTTAAAAAGGCAGAAACAGTACATGCTACACCGCAAGATTTATCAACTCTGTTGCGATGGGCGCGAGGTATGTGTTTTCTTGCGGGACCAGCAACGCTGGATTGAACGCGCCCGCATCATCGACATAGAGGGAGATTTAGTGACCCTACGCTATGAAACAGAAGAAGAGGACGAAGTTTGTTCTTGGGAAGAAATGGTTCGCCTCGAGAGCATTGGTGCTGTAACGCAAAAACTGGCTTCAGTGCCACGTGGAAATGTGGAACCTCTGATGACTGAAGACTGTCCCGAAGCCGAACGCATCCACAACCGTTACACTGACTCGAATCCAGAATAATCAGTGTTGAGGAGCCAGTAATAAAAACAGGTTTCTCGTCGGAGGTAACTGGTTTCTGATTCTGCCAGCTGATTCGCTAGGCTCTCCACTTACCCCAAAGGGAGAGCCTAGCGTCAAGGGAAAAGCCACTGGTGCCTAGTGCCGAGTTCTAAGTCATAAATCCTAACTTAGGACTCAGTACTAGATAAACCTTCAAAAGCAGGACAGTAACCTTCAAGAGTTACCTTAAAGTTATACAACGGCGAAGCTGGGTTCCAACACCTCTGTCCCCTTTGATGTCGGCAAGTACCACAACAGTCAACATCCGTCCATGTATAGCGATCGCTATTTTGGCTAAGAAGTTCTCGTTGAGACAATCCCCTTAAGACTAGTTCTTCCCCTTGCCAACGAGCTTCGATTAAACCAGTATCGGCAAATTGCCGCCAACGCGGATCGGCAGTAATCATATTGGGTAGGGTAATTGTGATTACTGTTCCCAACTCTGTCAGTTCGCCTTCGTAGTTAGTCTCTGGTGCTGCCGGTTGCAAGAATGTATCGCCAATAGGCAGTTCTACTAAGGTGTTAGCCGCCGGAGAATGTATATGGTAGCGGTTTTGCAACTCTTCCAAGCTAGTCAGGTCTGCTAAGTAAGCAGGAGAACCGTGGACAAAAATGACGTGCTGGGGTCGCAAATTATGAATTAACTGCGTAGTACCAGGGCCATCACTATGTTGCGCTAAGAGATAGCTTTCAACAGTGGTGGGTGCCAAATATTCTTTATTAACTTTTATATCAATTTTTTCTGGAAGAAGGATCAGCCAAGGGCCGGTGTCTAGTTGGCAGTGTTTGCCTAAATCAGATGTAGAGTCGGTGAGGACGATACAAGGTGACTTGCCCACTGTGGGACGATGTTCTGCTTGTAAACGACGCACGCGAGGACGTACCCGTTCATCCCAAAATAAGGGTTGATGGCGGGCGAAGTTTTGCACAGATGGGGGGAGGTGGGGTAACAGTTCTAGGTAAGCATCGCAGCCAGTAGCCACAGCACCATCCACCCAGATATCTAAATCTCTTCCGGTGAAATGGTGATGAGAGCGTAACAGCATTAGCATCTCTTGACCCAATCCTAAAGCAGGAGTAGGAAGGATTACAGAACAATGGTCAGCGATCGCCCGATTAATTCGCTCTGCTAGTTGATTTTCCTGGTTGCGGCGGTGAGGATGACGGGATGTGCCATAACTGCCTTCAATGATCAGCACATCCAAGTCTAAGCCCCGCAGTTCCTCTAAACGCAAACCTTCTACCAGCCGGGAATTTGATAAGAAAAAATCCCCTGTATAGAGTAATTTGTAAGTACGCTGCTTGGTGGTGTAGGTAAGGAGAATGGCCACTGCCCCTGGTAGATGCCCGGCGGGAAATAATTCTGCGACTAAACCATCTTGAAATTCCACAGGTGATCGCAACGGCAAAGCATGACAAAATTTGGAAATTTCCTCAGCATCTTGATCTAGCCAATTCAGTGGCAGTAACTTGCTGGTTACTTCGCTACCATAGATAGGTAACTTAGGAAAAGCTTTATGTAGTGCCAGCAAGCCTCTGGAGTGATCTGGGTGGGCGTGACTAATCAAAACTAAATCTGCTGGTAGGGGCGAACTAGATGCACGTTCCGACCTAGTAAGCCCCTTAGCCAGCGATGAAATATCTTCCATACCACAGTCTAACAAGATGCGGTGTGGCCCCATCTTTACCAATAAACACACGCCCTCATCGTGATGCTGGACACTATAGGGCAAACATTCTAATTCAGTACCCACTTCCGCAGCATCTACGCTAGAAGATGCCGACAGATTATCCCTCATACTGTCCTCCCCTCCAACCTCATCATCATGGACATATCCCAAAAGCCAAAAGTTACGTTACACAAGTTTTGGTTTTGTGACTTAGGGGTAAGTTTTCGCGTGCGCCCCTACACCCTGAGAATACAGATTTTTGATTGGGGAGGACGCCTCAGCCGAACCCGCACTGGTTCGGAAAGGTGGGCTAACGAGAAGCCATCAAACTAGGAGCTAAAGGAGTTTGCCTCTTGTGTGTTTTACCTTTGCAACTTCTGAGAGCTGTTAGCAAACTCACCCTACGGAAAGTCGCCCAAGCCTCTACAGATTTATTTCAATGTGCGGAACCATTGCCGTGATAGTTATCTGAATCATAGAATCCGTTTTTCGTGCCAAAGAATAAGCACGAAAGCGTGAAGATAACTGTTAATCCAGCTAGAATCAGCTTTACATCCATTTGTTTGCTGCCCCTTACTCAAGACTTTCTTATATTAATTTAGTGCTTCCACAATCAAACCGGATCGCTAGAAAATCTTTACTATGCTTATGTGGATTGGGCAATAGGTAACTTTACCACAATCAGTCAGATTGTAGAACTTTTCGGTTCACCTGTCCATCCATCTGATTTAAACTAAAATGTTCACTGTTTTCGGCGTAGTACTGGATTTAAAGAGAGGTCTACGCATTGTCTATTGATTTGAAAGCTACTGTAAATCAAATGATGACATACAGCCTCTAATGAGGTCATGGTGTACATATCACATTTGATTCATGACTTATATGAACATCTTAATGCTATCTTCTACCTTTCCCTACCCACCAACGCGCGGGGGAACCCAAGTCAGAACATTTCATTTACTGAAATACCTGAGTCAACGCCATACTGTTACCCTCGCTACTCAACGCGAGGGCGATGTGACAGATGCAGAAGTAGCGGAATTACGCAATTGTGTGGATCATCTAGCCATTTTTGAACGCCCTTCAGATTCTGGAACCACTGGAATATTGAAGAAAATACAGCGATTTGGTCAATTTTTGCAACAAGGGACACCGCCAAGCGTACTTAACCGCTACTCACTTGAGATGCAAACATGGGTTGATAACTGGGTGGAAGCAGGGAAATGTGATGTAATTACCTGCGAACATAGCGTCAATGAAATTTATGTGCAATCGCATTTTCAGAAACAGCTAAAAACTATAGTGAATGTTCATAGTTCTGTTTACGCTACCTGTCGAAACCAACTAACCACAGGCATTTCAGAAAATTCCCTGAGAGACAAAATTAATCTACCGCTTCTGCGGCGTTATGAGCAAAGCTACTGTGGTAAGTTTTCGGCAATTGTAGCGACAACAGAAGAAGATAAAATTCAACTACAAGAATTTAACCCCAATAGTGAAATTACAGTTATTCCAAATGGCGTAGATTTAGTTTCTTTCCCCAACCGTAGCACCGATCCAGGAGGACATCGCTTAATTTTTATCGGCGCAATGGATAATTTGGCAAACATTGATGCTGTCTGCTTCTTCAGCAACGAAGTCTTGCCAGCAATCCAAAAACTTTATCCTGATACAATTTTCGATATTGTCGGTTCTCATCCAGTGCCAGAAGTTTTAGCACTCGATCAAAAACCAGGAATTAATGTAATTGGGCGTGTACCTTCAATGGTAGAATACTTGCATAAATGTACCATCTGTGTTGTACCCATGCGGACTGGGTTTGGTATTAAAAATAAAACTTTAGAAGCAATGGCAGCTGGTGTACCTATAGTAGCTAGCGATCGCGGCTTAGAAGGATTAGCTGTAGATGGCGTTAGTCACCCATTACGGGCATTACGAGCAAATACACCAACGGAATACATCACCGCTATTAGTCAACTCTTCGATCAACCACATCTGCGTGCAGAATTGTCTCATAACGGTAGACATCTGGTAGAAACAGATTTTACTTGGGATATCGCAGGTAAAAGCTATGAACAAGTTTGTCTAAGCTAACGCGCTTACAACATATTGCACTATTTTCCGTGTAGACCGTCATAGTCATTTGTGTGTTACCAAAGACAAAGCACAAATGACAACCTCACCAGTTGATGTGCTTTCTTATATGCGTAACAGCTTAGTAGATAAATTCTAATTGTTTTTTCTTATCGGCCTGTAACAAATGTATGCAGAGACATTGCAATGCAACGTCTCTGCATCGGTTGGGCAAAATATGTGATCTAAATCGTATTGGTTGTTAGTTAGCTTGTAAAGAAACACGTCAATTATTATCAAACCTAGTAGAAGCACCTAAAACAAGTAATTTTTTATGCTTGCGCTTATTCTTATTCTTGAGAGTATTCAAATAACTATCAACGTAGCGGAAAGCAGCAGCACCGTCATAATCAGCAATGGCTATAGCTTGTAAGAAAACCTTTGAAGGAATTTCAAACGCTAAAAATCTTTCTGTTAAAATCAACAAATCTTTATCTGTGGCGGGAAAAGTAGTCTCTTCTATCTCTTCTGTCTCTTCGGGATCGTAGAAAATGTCTTCAATTAATGCTCTGTACACTTTGTACCTCCCCAAAAGCATAAGATGCAAAGCCTGTGATAAAGTTTAACTGCTGATCGCGAGTTTGTAAGTTAACTGGGAGTTCGGTACCAGTACATCCTATTTCCCGTAAAATCTCTAAACAATAAGCACCGAGTTGAGTGTATGGAGCTTGCTCCAATTCTTGAGCTACCTCTAGAGCCATCTCCAGATTGACTTGGATAACCGTCGTTACAGGGTTGGTCATAAACACGCCCTAATAAACTGGATGTTCTTAGTTTTGATCACAAGTACAAATAGCGTAACGGTGTTTTTGCGGAATTTATGAAGAGGGGAAAATAAAGTATCAGCGCATTTGCGGTAATGTATCGAAAATTATCCAAACAAGACTGAAAGCTTAACAATTCCGATCTAAGTGCGATCGCTACACTAAAATACATTGGCATTCACTTAATGTCAAAGACAAGCCAATATTTGCCTTAACACGTATAAATACTTATTAAAGGCGAAAGCGCTTGCCAGAAAACAAGCGAGGAAATGTGAGATATGCCTGGGGCGTGAGCCTACGGTGGGCAGGTAGGCGATCGCAGTTAAATATTTTCTTGTTGGGGGCGTAAGCTTTTAATTGTAGCGGTCAAAACTAGGACAATTGCCAAAGCAAACACGGTATTTCTGAGTATTGAGTTCTCAGAGTGTTTGAGTGCGATTGCTACTAGTGCCCAGAGTATTACTCCTGCATAAGCGATGTCTCGACGCTGGATAACTATAACTGCTGCAACTGCTGTTGCTATCAATGCCATGATGAGAGTCCATGTTATCGCAGAAATTCCCCAACCGTTCCACCCGTGAAAATACAAGGCACACGCTACATTGACGATGGTCGCCACGCTAATCCAGCCTAGATAAATGCTGATTGGAAAGTGAAGACACCATTTTTTCAGCCTAGGTACACGCGATTTGCCAATTTCTAACTGTACATAAACACCAATTAGGGGCAACAGAATCAAAAGCATTGCAATTACAGAAAGAGCAAAAAGCCGAGACAAAAACAGATATACCCAGATACTTTGAGCAACACAGGCAATCACCAACAGATAACCTGTCTTACGTAAATCAGGCTCATCTCGTTGGTTAGGTAAAGCTTGGTATATCCCAAAAGCAAACAACCCAAGGTAAATCAGCCCCCAGATAGCAAAGGCGTAATTGGCAGGGATAATCAGGACATTTTTAAATAAAGTATTGGAAATTTCCCCAATACTGAGTCCATTGAGCGGAAAAACGTTCGATACTACGTTGATAACGAAAGCACCAAAGATTGCAGCCAACGTAACAAGTTGTCGCCAAAAATCCCGGTAATTGCCTCTTGTGGACTGCTGCATAGGATGTTAACTGTTATCTTTTTGTGACTGTAACCATAAGTTTGCTCTGTGATTCGTTGACCAAGATGAGTATTTATACTCAGGGATGATCTCTTGGTTTTAAGGTTACATAAACCCTGAACTTTCGGCAACTGTATGATTTTAAAACCAAATACTAAAACAGCGATCGCGGAACTTTAAATCAAGTCTTTGGGCTTGTCCTGCGGCAGACTGATGGTTACAGTGATAATTTGAACAATATGCGATCGCGGATTAAGCATATTCGCAATAAGAATAGAAACTATTGCGTTGCCGATAAAATTTAGTTGTTGTTTGTGTTGCCTTTAATGCGTAAAGGAAGCGATACACACGTTTGAAGTTCTATGGTCTTCACTTGTAGCTAGAATTAGCTGTAACTTATTATAGGCACAATACAATACTCTCCATAGCTTTGACTTGGTGCCAAGATAGTTTACAAAAGTTGCTCAACCAGTTGCCATAATATTGTCTTCTAGCCTTTGAAGACTTAAGGGTAAAAGTCAGATATCGAGCAAGTCAATCTTACTTCCTACATCCCGTGGAAAGTCAAAATTCTGGTACACTCAATCCATCTGGAAGGCTCATTTTTTAATGTATTAAATTAGATAAACTGCTAACTAATCCGATTTATACAAATAAGATGAACATTGAGAGTGTTAGCATAAAAAACATCAAAACACAACAAAATATTATCTTACAAAACATTTTCGATTTATCTTCAGCTCCAACCCCAAATGCTGCTCATATACAACAAATAACCGAGACTTTAGTAAAAATAGTGACAGCAATTGAAAAAATATGTTTCCAGCAGCAAGTAACACCTGCCAACCTGACTAGTTCATCCCGCCAAATATACTCCTGGATGAAGTTCCTGATAGATGAATGCAACCTACAACTTCATCTGAGAAGCACTTATTATGTGCGGCAAATCGCTAAAGAAATTCTCAGTAAACAGGATCAGGAGTCAGTTGAAGTAATGATTGAATTCACTAATCTTGCACTCTTATACAAGGGTAAAAAGTCTAGTAACGTTGCTAAAATTGTGATTAATGAAGGTTTTATTAATGCGTCAGAAGAGGTTTTACAGGCGGTAGTCAAATCTGCCCTTTTGGGCAATAGCCAAGCTAGTACACGACTTATTAGGTCGTTTGCCAGTTCATCAGAATACAGCGATGTACTACTGGAACTTGATTTAATTGCTGAAGTAATTGCAGAGAATGCCCAAGGTAAATTTTATAACCTACATCATTTATTTGACAAACTGAACTACGAATATTTTGCGGCAAATCTTGTCAAACCACGCCTTGCATGGAGCCAAATTAACACTTACCGTAAGTTCGGACATTATGAGACAGCTAGAGATCGTGTGGTCATAAGTTTGACTCTTGACGATGCCAATATACCAGAGTTTGTTGCTGAGTTCGTTTTATATCACGAATTGCTGCACAAGTACCACGGCATAAAGTGGGTTCAGGGCAGAAGAATGGTTCACACAAAAGAGTTTCGTGTATATGAAAGCAGGTTCAAGTTGTACAAAGAAGCATCTGTGTGGCTGAAAAAGTTGGCATCTAGCCCAAGACCGTAAATATATTTAGATGTAATGAAAGTGTGTGTAATGATTACTAGTAGCGGGCGTGGACATGGGCGGTCAAGCCAACCTTGGAACGGCAATGATATGGATAGCTGGACGATCTCGCTACGCTTATTGAGACACTGGATCTCAATGATGTAGTCCTAGTTGGTCACTCGACGGGCGGCGGTGAAGTCACCCATTCTATTGGTCGTAAACTCGATTGCCATTGTCGCTAGAAACGCCGTAAAAATAGTGTTTCTAGCAGATATTCCCTTATTCCTGCCAAAAGATAAGCGATAATTCCGAGGTAGCGATCGCATTTACTAATACTAAAGCGTATCTATATTTAGCAGAACAGCGAGGTTTAAAATTGTACACGCACTCAAATCATTTACCTTTTGTCAAGATAACTTAGAAAAAATTACCTTACAAAAGCTACTAACATAAGTCTTTATAAACCTGTTCTTGTAATTGCTGGTTTTATCGAGGTAAAAAAGTCACTATCGTCGGCGCAATCAGTATTGATAAAGTATTGGCTGTGATGACACTAGATGGTTCAATGGATAGTAATGCTTTTCGTGTGTTTATCGAAAAGTTGTTAGTGCCTCAATTATGGATAGGTGCAGTTGTCATGATGGACAACCTATTTGCCCATAAGATCGATGAAATTACGCCCATAATCGAATCTGTTGGTGCCAGTGTCATCAATCTATCTTCTTATTCACCAGATTTTAATCCCATTGAACATTGGTGGTCACAGCTTAAAGCTTTTATCAAAACATTTTCTCCAAAAACTACTCAAATGGTGGATGTATTGATTGCAGTTGCTTTAAATATAATCAATCCTATGCATCTGCGAAATTGGTTTGCTAACTGTTGCTACTGTACTTCATGATTCAGGAAAGTGCTGTATAGATTAAAAAACATAAATTACTGTAAACTCCTATGGCGGACATAAATGGTAATTGGTTAGGAACTTATTGGCAAGATGAAATGCCAAGTCGATTTGAAGCAAGTTTTGTGCAAAGTGGAAATGTTCTCAAGGGTTCTATTTTGGATGATAACTATTTAGGAGAAGCGACTGTTAGCGGTGAGGTAATTGGACGTAATATCAACTTTACAAAGCTTTATTTAATAACTTCGCCTTCACCAGTTACATACACAGGTACAGTCTCAGAAAACGAAGATTATATGCAAGGAAAGTGGAGTATTGGCTCTCGCTACTCTGGTTTATGGGAGGCGCGGCGAAATGGAGAGAATCTGATTGTAGATTTACAAACTTTGCTGGAAAAGCAAACTGTATTAACAACTTCAAAAAATACATAACTGAAATAGAGTAGAAAGCAGCCTTAAGCGAAAGGGTTGCTGTAGGACTTACTACTGATTCTAAAGTTAACAAAAATTAGAATGCACAAATGCTCAAACCTGAAAAACTTTGTCAGAGTAGAAATAAGGGTTTTGACATTTACCTATGTGCAATTAAATGACTCAAATATTTGAAGGTGCAACGAAAACAGACGATTATATCCGTGTTGCTCAACTTGCAGAAGTTCAGGCAGCAGGCAGTTTATTAGTCCACAAGGAAAAGCATACCATTGCTTTGTTTTATTCAAACAATACAGTTTATGCAATTGATAACCGTTGTCCTCACATGGGCTTTCCCTTACAAGGAAGCACTTGCAAAGATGGTATTGTTACCTGTCCTTGGCATTACGCCCGTTTTGATCTTGCTAGCGGTGGAACGTTTGACTCGTGGGCAGATGATGTTCCTTGTTTCCCAGTAGAAATCCGTGATGGTGAAGTTTGGGTAAATTTAGCGCCACTAGTTAACCCTCATAGCCACCACCGCCAACGCCTGCAAGACGGTTTAGAGCAGAATATTTCTTTAGTGATTGCGAAATCAACGCTTGCACTGTTAGATATAGGGGTGAATCCGGTAGAACCATTTCTCATGGGGCTAGAATTTGGCACTCGTTATAACAAAGCAGGTTGGAGTACAGGTTTGACTATCCATACCTGCATGATGAATCTACTACCTTATCTCGATGTAGAAGACAAACCCCGTGCTTTATTCCACGGACTGTCAGCAGTAGCAAATGATAGTGCAGGTGCGCCACCAGAGTTTGTCGTTCACCCATTACCCAACTCTAAAGTAGATTTTGCGACTCTCAAAAACTGGTTTCGCCAATTTATTCAGGTGCGGGATGCTGAAGCGGCACAAAGATGTTTAGTCTCTGCTATTCGTTCAGGAGCTAATTCAAAGCAAATAGCAGATATGCTGTTCTGTGCTGCTACGGATCGTCGCTATCTTGATGTCGGGCATACGCTTGATTTTATCAATAAAGCATTAGAAGCACTTGATGCTATAGCTTGGCAAGCAGCAGAATCAATTCTAGCTAGCCTAGTTTCGGGTTTAGCCAATGCCTCCCGCATGGAAGAATCCAATTCTTGGCGCTACCCTGTAGATTTGGTGGCAATGTTAGAGTCGGCTTTTGAGCAATTACCGACTGCATTAAGTGTGGGCAAATCTCGACAAGGAAGTTGGTCACAACCAGATGAACTAATACCAATTTTATTAGGTGAAGACCCACAAGCGATCGCAGACTCGCTGTTGAATGCACTGGAAGCAGGTTGTACTGAAGAACAATTAGCTGGTGTAGTTACTTATGCAGCAGCATTACGAGTAGCTCGCTTCCACACCAATAATGACTTTGGAGATTGGAATTCAGCCCACCATCCATTTACGTTTGCAAATGCCGTACATCAAGCTTTACGAAGAGTACCAACAGTCGAAGTGCTAAGAGGTGTGTTTGATGCAGCGATGAGTCTGTATTTAAATCGTTTTTTGAATGTCCCACCAGCACGCCTGCCAGAACCTAAAGACGCTGTGGAAAATCCCGAACAATTACTCCAGCAGCTACCAGATTTATTAAACCGTCAGCAGCAAGTAAACCAGACAGGGCAATTAGTTGCTAACTATTTATACAGTGGTGGTAGTGCTGAAAAACTGATGGCAAGACTGGGAAAATTGATGCTACGAGAAAACCGTGATTTTCATGTCATTCAAGAAATAGAAGCCGCTTTTCGTCAGTATTCTTTCCTCGGTCAAACTTCGGCTGGAATTCATATACTAGTGGCTGCATCTCGGTATTTAGCCGCTCATTCTCCGACAATGCGATCTCAAGGGCAAACTTATCAAATTGCGGAACGTTTACATCAGGGCGATCGCTTATTTGAGGAATCGTGACCGAAAATTAGATGCGTTTGCTCTGAGTCGGAGACGCTACTTGTAGCTTGCTTCCCCGTAGGGGTACGACAAACGCTCATCAACATTCATCAGTAATTATCAAACAAAATACTGATGATAACAGATCCAATGATTCTAGTAGTCTGCCAACCCAAAAATGCTGCGTGATGGCTGGGGAAAGGGGAAGGGGTAAGG
>NZ_JAAGOG010000114.1:0-27015 GCF_010747425.1 Nostoc sp. UIC 10630 | reverse complement strand
ACCCTCCCTGGTACGTCTTCCATCTCGGCATTGGTTATATAGCTGGGGACACGAACAACTTCAAAGCCATCGACTAAAAGTTTTAGGCTTCCATAGCCGTTATCAAAGCCAGCAGGAAAAATTTTTTGCAAGGTGTGAATGTTAGACATAAAGAGAAAGGTAATAGACTTTTATTTGTGAAAGTTATCTGTTGAGGTGAAGTGGGGAGCAGGGGAGCAGAGGAGGCAATTAAAACAGTTCTTAGTGTTTACTATTTACTGTTAAAAATGGAGAACTCTGACCTTCAGCAGAATAATTAGTTTTTCTTACACTGATAACTAATAATTGTTAATGCAAACATTTTCTCTTGCTCCCCTGCTCCTCTGCTCAAAATCCCCTCTGCCTTTTTTTCTCAAAACTCAAGAACTTATCATAACCTCTTGGGGGCTAAGTGGGGTAAAATCTCAATCAGTCAGATGTACCCCATATAGCCCCCATATAGCCCCTGTATGGGAGTCAAATCTTTCTCAAGCCTCTAAACTGCTTTGGGTACATATAGCCCCCATATAGCCCCCATAAATTTTTTTGAAATCTTTTCTATCAACGCAGCAAAAATTAATTTAGATAATCGTTGACAGCTTGATTTATACTTTAGTGTCAATCTTTTGTTAGCAATTTATTTCCCTGCAATATTTATAGCTAAAGCTCTGATCCACTTGGAATTTACCTACGAGAAATCGGTTGCTTTGAGAGACTATTGCTTCTTGAGATTTTCTACGCAAAAGAAGTAAGGTCTATGCTGGCACTTGAGCAGTAAAAAAAATCTTCTCGTGCAACGGCTAAAGCCTTCTCCGAATGGGTCTGAACTCTCTAGCGTGAATAAAACAGAAGCAGAATTAACCTGCATCCTTGAACAAGGGCAACTGACAAAACATTTAATGATTACTGCCAACCTCCGAATAATGGTTGCAGTCGCTAAAAAGTATCGTTCGAGTAATATAGAGTTTTTGGATCTGATTCAAGAGGGAGCTATCGGTTTACTTTCATGTGGTAGAGAAGTTTGAACCGAATCGCGGTTATAAATTTTCTATCTATGGAAAAGGCGTGGATTCGGCAGGCAATTACCAGAGCAGTTACAGAACAATTCCACACTATTCGCCTACCCCATGACTAAGTAATTACTAATTCGTAATTCGTAATTCGTAATTAATGGACTGAGTAACTCAATTCATTGATGGAGATAAAAAACATAATTCCTTTTTTCAGAGTAGGCGACTTTCCTACGGAACGCTGCTTGAACAGTCTTGGGATGAAAGGGAGTCGGGAGTAGGGAAACTAAGCCGCCTACAAGGAGCGGGGTTTAAAGCAATATGCGATTTCTGATAGATAAAAAGAAATCAAACTTATTTAATTTTCACTACTCTCCTCTTGTTCTTCTAAAATAATTTTTATTTGATTAAGCAATTTCTCCAAAGCTTTCTTTTTCTTCGGATTATCCCAAACTTTAGATGAAGCCAGTTGTTTACTTAATTCTTTATATTGATATTTAAGTAATGGGGGATTATCATTACCTTCCTCTTTACTCTGAATATTCCGTACTAATTGTTGAATTTCAACTAGTGATAAATTATTATCTATTGCTTGACTAAGTAATTGTTTCCGATCTTCGTCAATTTTGAGTTTTGCAATTGCTCTGGCTTTTGTATATTCAATTTTACCTTGAGATAAAACTTGCTGAATTTCATCAGGCAGGTTTAATAGAGGCAAGCGATTTGTTCGGAATGATTCAGGGGACAGTTTGCCAAACGCCATAAATACACCCTCAACTATTGCAATCTCATTTGAGCGGATAACGTTATCCGCCTTTTTTCGATTAGCTTTTTCCATACGATTGAGCAGGCTTACGACCTCATCCTGCGACATCTTCAACCGTAAAACAAGTAATTCTAAAATCCCGATAGTTTCTTCGTAGGCATTTAAATCTTCACGCTGTAAGTTTTCAATTAATCTAACCTGTTTTACGGTAGCATCATCCATTTCCTTGATGACAACAGGTACTTCTTCTAAATCAGCCATTCCTGCTGCGATGAGGCGGCGTTCCCCTGCAATAAGTTCATAGTCCCCATTTCCTAAAGGACGTACTAGCAAGGGTTCAAGTATTCCTACCACTTTTATTGACTGCGTAAGTTCCTCTAACTTCTTACGCTCAAAATAGCGTCGCGGTTGGGTTGGGTCTAACCTAATTCGCTCTGGTTTGATGCTAGTAGCTTGATTTTTAGGTGTAGTTAGTTCAGAATCACCATCGCTAAATATTAAATCAAGAGGATTAGCATGTTTAAGCTTTGCACTATATACTACGTCTTTTTTAGTCACTTTTATACTTTTAGTTTTTCTAAATCTTTAACAATCTTATTCATAACTTTAAGTGCTGCATGATTTTTATCATACACAGCCAATGGAATCCGACGTTCCGAAGCATCGGCAAATGCAATTGATTTTGGGATAGCAGGATATATTGTTGCTATTTGCGAAAGCTGATCTTGTATAGCGTTAACAGTACGAGTTTCCTGTGCTGTACGGCTATCAAGCATTGTAGGGATAAATCCAGCAATTTCTAAGTTTTTATTGAGTTTTTTACGAACTCGCCCAACAGTATCAAGTAAAAGGTCAGTGCCAAGAAAAGATTTAAATTGGCATTGAATAGGCACAACTAAATGTGTAGCCGCAGTTAAGCTGAGGATACTGAGAATGCCCAAAGAAGGCGGGCAGTCAATTAAGATAAAGTCGTATTCATCTTTAATAGGTGCTAGGGCTTCTTTGAGACGATATTCTCTTGCATCAGCAGTAGGTAAGAGAAGTTCAGCTGCACTAAGAGTGATATTTGTGGGAACCAACTTCATCTCATGAATGGTTTCTGGATAAATAAATAACGGTTCTTCATCAATAATGGCGTTGTAGAGTGTTTTTTCTAAACTTTCTGGGTCTACTCCCATAAAATTCGTTAGGCTTGCCTGTGGGTCCATATCAACAAGTAGGACATGGTTTTGATTAGAAGCTAGATGATAACCGAGGTTTTGGGTAAGAGTAGTCTTAGCAACGCCCCCTGATTGGTTAAATAACGCAATGATAATAGTTTTGCTCACGAGTGTAAATTGTAATTTTAAGTATCTACCCTTAATACGGCAAATTGTAGCTCTGGTTAAGGGAGAACACAACTATTGAATTATGCCAATAAAGCTAAAATTAGCTAGGTTTTCAGAAAATGAAAAGGAAATAGTATAATTCAAAATCATCTTAATCCTGTTGTAAATGTTCTGATAGAGATTAAATACCAAGTATATTTGATTATGCTATTTGCACCGTGCATACCGAGTTAAAAAATGGTGTGTTGCTCTCATAGCTTCTAAAGTAAATGGCACTAAGAAAAGCTCTAAGATGTAGAAAACAAGGGTTACAGGTTTTAATTTGACGCAATGAATACCCGCAAATATAACTTGAGTGATGGGATAGGAACGATGCTTGCGGCGAACTACGCCGAAGCAGTTATCAACTACTTCCAAAATCTACTTTGCAATCAACTCTGAAAAAATATTGTTGAACAGGAGGAGCAAAGCCATCACCTAGTAGATTACAGTTATTAAATGTATTCTTTCGATAATAATTGAGTAAGTATAAAATAAAACTGTTTTTGACAGTATATTATTTGTAACAGTAATTAACCCTTAGTTAGCAAGATAGGTTTGTGCTTTTGGAGTATCCTAATGAGCTTGATTAACCTGGATTTGGTCTTCAACGCAATTACTAGCATCGCTAACCCTTTAATTAAAGAAAAAATTCTGCGTTCGGAGACTGTAATTAAGTTACTCCAGCAATTTAACCTTGATCCAGAGCATCCACCTGCTGATTTTAGTGGTGTTTATGCTTACGCCTTAGTAGAATATGGCGTAGGCAAACCTAAGCCATTTCTCGAATTGTTCCGCCAAAAAGCAATTAAACAAGCTTTTCGCACAGCATTAGACCACAATAACCCCTCAATTCTGCTTTCTGAGGTTGATGCTTTTCTAGATACTTATACCTTGGGTGATGACATCAGTAGTTTGGAACTTGATGTCAGGCGAGAAGTGGCTGAATTTGCAACTGTATTTATCGAAGTTGCTAAACGCACTCGCACACCCTCTGATGTTTTGCTAAACCAGAAAATTGGTTCTCTACATAAAAGGATTGCTTGTATCCAAGAACAACTGGAAAGATTGCCAACGCTAGAGGGAATTCGGACAGAAATAGCAAGGTTGGCAGTAGAAAATTATCCCGCACTACCAGGAACTGCGACTGAAAATCAATGTAGAGCGATCGCACTAGCTCAACAGATGCGAGGATGGTTTGAAACCTTGGGCTACCGCCTGGAAAAATATGAAATCTGGGCAGAAGAATATTTTGAATGGATTATCAACATTCCAGTGCGTCGCAGTTATGACCGTATTCTTATACGTGGTGTTGCCGGAGAAATTAAACTGAGTGATGTAATAGCATTGCGTCAATCAGTTGATGCACAAAAAACTGATGAAGGATGGTTGGTAACTACCCGTCGAATTTCCCGTGCAGCAAGGGAGGAAGTTAAGAAGCAAGAAAATCATCGCCTTGATTGCTTTACATTTGACGAACTGATTGACTTAGATGCTGACTTTAGCGGCTATCTCGACTGGTTAGAAGCCCAAATCAAACGCCGAGAAATTGATACTAAGTATGTACCTCTTGCTTGCACAAAAGAAGAAATTGATCCAGTTACCAAGCGACGAATTGGAGCAAGTCGATATGAGGAAGAGGACGGCTGGATTGATGGTTACATCGACTTGTGGCTTGATGATCCCGCCAAAGAACATATTTCAATTCTGGGAGAATTTGGCACTGGTAAAACTTGGTTTGTCTTTCACTATGCTTGGACTGCATTGCAACGTTACCGCGATGCCCAAAAACGTGGCGTTGAGCGTCCCCGTCTGCCTTTGGTAATTACCCTACGTGACTTTGCCAAAGCACTAAATGTTGAGAATGTTTTAGCAGGTTTCTTTTTTACCCAACATAATATCCGAATTAACAGCGAAGTTTTTGACCAACTCAACCGCATGGGTAAGTTGTTGCTCATTTTTGATGGCTTTGACGAAATGGCAGCAAAAGTTGACCGCCAACAGATGATTAACAACTTTTGGGAACTGGCGAAGGTGGTAGTTCCTGGTGCTAAAGTTATCCTCACCTGTCGTACTGAGCATTTTCCAGAGGCGAAGGAAGGACGTGCTTTACTAAATGCAGAGCTACAAGCTTCAACTAAAAAATTAACTGGTGAAACGCCGCAATTTGAAGTGCTGGAACTAGAAAAATTCAATGACGAGCAAATTCGTGCCTGCTTGTCATACCAGGCTGAACCAGTAACTGTTGAACAAGTCATAGGCAATCCGCAATTATTAGACTTAGCACGTCGCCCAGTGATGACTGAATTAATTTTAGAAGCATTGCCAGATATTGAGGCGGGTAAACCTGTGGATATGTCACGGGTTTATTTGTATGCAGTGCGGCGTAAGATGGAACGGGACATTAAAGCGGAACGTACTTTTACTTCTTTAGCGGAAAAACTGTACTTTCTGTGCGAACTTTCCTGGGAAATGCTGTCTACTGACCAAATGAGCCTGAATTATCGGCTTTTCCCAGAACGCATTCGCCGCTTATTTGGTTCTGTTGTTCAAGAAGAGAAGGATTTAGACCACTGGCATTATGACATGATGGCGCAGACTATGCTTGTCCGCAATGCTGATGGTGACTATACCCCGGCGCATAGATCACTGTTAGAGTTCTTTGTTGCGTATAAATTTGCAGCAGAGTTAGGGGCCTTAGCTAGCGATTTTACGGGATTAGCAAAAGCACAGTCATGCTTGGATAGTGGTGCAGCACTTGCTGACTACTCTTGGTCTGGTTATTTTTCACGTCAGTTGGATGATGCTGGGTATAGTGTGGCGATCGCACCGCTCAGACAATTCAGAAGTGAGCCTTTGAATAAGTTGAGAGAGACTTTTGGTAAAGCACCTCTGACAAAAGCAGTGATGGATTTGCTTTTGCCGATGTTAGGTGATAACGAATCTCTTATTAATGTTATTGAAGCAACACGCGGGAAAAGTGTAGAAGAAGTGGGTTATGTTGGCGGGAATGCAGCGACACTGGCGGTGAAAGTTGATAGAAGAGTATTTGAGGAAAGAGATTTTAGTGGTGCGGTGATTAAAGGGGCGAATTTTAGCAATGCTAGTTTGCGAGGTGTTAATTTTGCAGGGGTAAATTTTGCAGAGTCTGACTTTATTAAAGCTTTAGACATGGTTTGTTCAGTTGCATTTAGTCCAGAGAACAAACTATATGCGACTGGAGAAGCTAATGGCGTAATTCGTTTATGGCAACTAACAGATAATAAACAAATTTTGGTTTGTAAAGGGCATACTAACTGGGTACGATCAATTGTTTTTAGTATCGACGGTAAAATCCTCATTAGTGGAAGTTATGACAAAACAATCAAATTATGGGATATTCAAACTGGACAATGTTTAAAAACTTTATACGGACATAAAGATGTAATTAGGTCATTAGCAATTTCAACAAAAAATAATATCCTGGCTAGTGGTAGTAATGATGCAACTATTAGGCTATGGGATATTTCCACAGGTGAGTGTTTACAAATTTTACCTGATCATGCATTAGCAAATAGTTTAATAGCAATTAGTCCTGATGGTATTACTTTAGCTAGTAGTTGTATTGATAATACCGTAAAGCTGTGGAATATCGAAACTGGAGAATGTCTGAAAAGTTTTACTCCTATTAGTAAAGTATACGCGACTATATTTAGTTATGATGGGAAAATGGTCATTAGTGGCAGTGGAGATAATGATAATACAGTCAAATTTTGGGATATAGAAACTGGAAAATGTATAAAAACGTTGTCAGGACATCAACGAAGTGTGAAGTTTTTAGTTATAAGTCCTGATGGCAAAAGCTTAGTTAGTGCCAGTCACGACAATACATTGAAAGTATGGGATATCCAGACAGGAAATTGTTTGAAAACCTTGCAAGGGCATACAGACTGGATACGCTCACTAGCTATTAGCCCTGATAGTAAAACATTAATTAGTAGTAGTCAAGATAGAACAGTAAAACTATGGAATATAAAAAACGGAGAATGTTTCAAAACCTTACAAGGCCATACGAGTTGGATCTTGTCAGTTGCAATTAGCTCTGACGGTACAAAGATAGCTAGTGCTAGTAATGATAAAACAATAAAAGTATGGGATATAAATACACAAAAATGTCTTTATACTTTAGATGAACACCTTGAATGGGTAGGTGTTATAGCTATTAGTCATAACAGTAAAATTATTGCTAGTGGCGGTGGAGACAGAACAGTAAAACTATGGGATTTTAATTCTGGAAAAAATCTCAATACTTTTCTAGCACATGATGGAATGATCGAGTCATTAGCAATTAGTCCTGAGAATGAATTATTAGCGACTTGCAGTTCTGATAAAAGTGTCAAGTTGTGGGAAATTAATACTGGAAAATTCATTAAAACTCTTGGATATAATAACGAGAGAATAATTACTGTAGCTTTTAGTTGTGATGGTAAATTATTGGCTACTGGTGGGAATAAAACTATAAGTTTATGGGATATACATACTGGAAAGTGTCTTAAAACAATGCAAGGACATACTGATTGGATAAGAAAAGTAATTATTGGTATTGATCATAATATTTTAATCAGTTGCAGTTGGGATAAAACAGTCAAAGTCTGGAATGCAATAACAGGTGAGTGCCTCAGAACTCTACAAGGACATAGTAGTGAAGTTATCTCAATTGCTATTAGTCCTAATAGTAATGTTTTAGCTTCAGCTAGTAATGACCAAACAGTTCGGCTGTGGGATATTCAAACTGGGGAGTGCTTAAAAATTTTGCAGGGACATACTAATTGGGTACAGTCAGTTGTTTTTAGTCCTGATGGTTTGCTTCTAGTCAGTGGTAGTTACGATTGTACAATCAAACTTTGGGATATTAGAAGTGGCGATTGTCTAAAAACTATTGACAATAAACCGTATGCAGGTATGAACATTACGGATATAAGTGGTTTGATGGAAGTCGAAAAAGCTACCCTCAAAGCACTAGGTGCAGTGGATACTTAAAAGCGGCGTTGTATAAATGCGGGATAAATCAGTTAATCATGAGTATTTCTCTATACTTTAAATAGTAAAGTAACAAGCAAATTGAGTATTTAAGCATATCTACTGGCTTGGAATAGCATAATGTTTTGCGATAGCGAAGCGGTAGCGACGTTGGGAGCGTCTGTAAGCGTTCCAGATAATGACGTAAACGTATATTTTCACCTTCTACTCTGGTCATATATGTTTTACTGACAATATGATCGCCTGGCTTAATAAAACTGGGGTAAACTTTCCATCCATCAGTAACATAAAAATAGTACTGCTAGCAGCAAACTTTCCTCCCACAAAGGTTTAATTGCATTATTGTATGAACGGAAAAAGTAAGCTGATGTATCTAATGAATACATCAGCTTTTGACTTATCCCAAGATTTCAATCACAGCCGCTAGAATAGCTGGGGCTTTGTCTGAAACCGGAATGAATACCCGCTTTTGCCAGTTAATGATCTCGGTGAAACATCCAGCAGCTAAGAGTCGCTCTGGCAGTGAGATAGCATTAACCAGTTCTATGCGAGGTTCATTAGCAACGAAAGACCGCCGCAGCGTAATTCCTCCTGGTAGTTGCTGTGTATATCTCTCGTTCAGTACCAGCTTCACAAGTTCTTCTGGAGAAAGCACCTGATTTTTGAGTCCAAGTTGCTCGCGCACGGTTTGAATGTCGTGAGCATTCACCACCCGACCAAGTATCTTTTGTCCATCGTTGGTTTGTAGTCGGAATACTCGACTATTCTGCTGTGGTAGTATCTTCCAGATGGGTAGGAGAATACCAGTTACCAAATGCAGGTAATCGGTTGTGAACTTAGGCAGTGCGTCTACTTCAGTAGACCACGCAGCAGCAAACGCATCAATAGAAACTTGCCCCCATGTGGAAGATTCCAAGTCTTGAATTGGTACGCGAGTTTCTTTCTGTGGGCGAATCAGCAAAACTCTTGGGACAACTCCACCCTCAGAGTCGTATATACTATGTGTTGGAATTGACACAGCAGCATACCGCTTATAAAAATTTACATATATCAGGGCAGTAAAGCTCAAATCTATGTAGAGAGAAGTTAGCGGTTTATCTTCTTAAGAAATCATCTTTAGTGCCGTAGCTTGCTCTTGTCAGATTGCTCCGACAACCGCTTGACCAAAGACCCCCAGTTAGAGATAGCATAGAAGTTGTGACGCTTGATGCTAGATTTCCGAATTAATTTATTTAGTTGGTTCCAGAGGCTCCATACGTGCTTTCCATCCTTCACGGAGAGATAGGCGGTTATGGAGCCGGGAATATTTTCAGTCAATCGCATACCACGCCGTGCAATAGCTAGAGCCGCAGCACAGTCAGAAGGTAGCCCATATTGTCGGGCATACTTCACCATACCAATGAGACTGGTATAGGCTGGATTGACTTTCATTAAGTAAATGCCACGATTGCTGGAAATACTGTCTAGTAATTGGTAAAAACGGCTATATGCCCAAGCAGAAAGCATCCGAGCATACTTTCTCCCATGTTCTCCCAGTTGCTCTTTCTTGGTAGAAAAGTCTAATTTTTCACAAACAATTGGACAACAGAAAGCGTGAGCGAATCTCGTCAGTTGTAAGCAAGCATTAACAATCTGAGCGTCTTGTTTGCCTGATGGTAGTCCTATCTGTAGCGGGATTTGACCATGAGATTTTAAATTGCCATCTTTATCAATATATGCCCAGCCGATGGAGCCAGGATTGAGATCAATCCCAATGCAGCCATAAGCAGAATGCCTAGAAACAGGCTGGATTGCTACTGGTGTAAATTTTACTGCTGCATTCCATTTGTTGTGCTTGCGAAAGAAATGCCATGTTTTAGCTCCATCCTTGGGCAACCTGTTGATATTACGGTCAAAGTTGCCTAACTTAGTTATGACTTGTTTACCAAACCGTGATTCTAGACAAGCTGGGACACGGAATTTTAGAGTATGACCATCCCATTGACAAATTTGATTACCAAAGCTTTCATCCTTGGAACCAACTATAAATACTTGATTTTTAGGAATAACTGTTTGAATTGGAGAAGTTTTTAAGTGTTCGATTTTTTGAGTTAATTTGTAGGCTCGACGTTTTTTATAGTGAATTTGAAAGCGTAAGTTATTCCAATTGGTGTTACGAAATTTAAGAGAACAGGATAATGGAAAGTGACATCCTGTTTTAGACTTATGCCAGTTCTTTTTAGCATAAAACTTAACAGAATCAGATAATTTTTTCTCTGACTTGGTAATCCAAGAGTTGAGCGATTTTAGTTTTCCCTCCAGTGTTCTGATGTGGAGCTTACGGTGTTCTTTAGAGGCATTAACCGCACCTTGAGCAAGACTGATTACACCATTGGCGTGTCGCTTTGATATGCCATAAGTCTTCTGTAAATGAGTATTCCAACTAGAGTCATTGAACCTATTTACTGTTAAAAGGTGATTAGCTGTCTCACACGCTGCTTTATGGAATACCGAACTGTAAGCAGTCAAAAACATCTCAAACTCTGTGAGTCCTAAACTATTTAATTCTCCTGCTGGAGTTGGCAATCCTTTAATATACGTGAGAGTGGGCATTTATTTCGCCTCATTAGTTGTCTTATCTTTGAAAACCTTCAGCTTCAATGGCAAAAGTGGCTACCCCACTAAATACCTAATAATCTGCGGATCTATCCTTGAAATGCGGTTTTTAATTGATTGTGGAGGATTCTTGAAAAACCGTTTTAAATCCCGACTCTTAACGAGGTAATTAGTCGCAGAACGCCGAATAGCTTTCAGCCAGCCTCGTTTTACCCATTTAGCTACAGTACAGGGGTTCAATGAAAGAGCTTGAGCAATTTGGTTACAACTATAATTGTCGAGAGTGGGACGTGCAGAATAACCCAACGCATAGAGCTTTTTATGAACAGCTAAAGTTGTGCGATGATAGCCTCGCCTTCTGAGTCTGAATGCTATCTGTTTAGGTGTGTAAGCTTCAGACATTTCTTCAAGAATTTCTAACTCTTGGGGAGTCCATTTTTTCTTCATTTGTTAATCTCCATAGTTATGAATATTTAGGCTAGTGGCGACTCAAAGCTGAATCGCCTTTGTTTGTTATCAATTACCTCTGTTCTTGATTTTGATAGTTTCTATGTGTGCAAAGTGATGGCTGTGTTTGTTTGAATGAGTTAATGGGCTTAGTTAGTCGGCAATTTGTCGGAATCTTGTGTAATTGTCAGTAAAAAACCGTGTTTGGTATTCTGCACTCGTACTAGTTCTCTATCGAGTAATGATTGGATTACTGTTCGTGAGAAATTAATGCTGTGCAAAGGAGCGGAACCACCATAGCGGCGCAAGAAAAGCAGCAGGCTAGCAGCCGTGAGTTCAGAGCAGTTTTTGGGAGATTTAGCCATCAGCTATGCCTCCAGGAATTGCTTTTAATTCGTACTTAAGCAGTTCAAGTTGGCGTAGACATTTTTCTATTTCAGCCTGAATCTCTGCTCTCAATTCCTGTGGTGTCAGTAGTTCGATTTCGTTCTCTAAGCGATTTTCCTCTTCAATAGAATTGACATCAGGCATGACGATGTACCGCCAGCCTTCACCATATTCGTGTGCTAAAAGACTATCGCTTGGGTAATACTTGATGCCGATGATCAGTCCTTGTTCTGCACGTTGTCTCAAGGTGAAGCGAGGGTATTTCCAACCGTGTGGAATTGTTATTGTTGGTTGCATGGTTGTAATTGGTGAAGTTGACTATGCTGCTATGGCTTTATCTGTAACTCTGGATTTCTTTGCTACTTTCATGAATTCATCCAACCCAACTGCTGCTTCTTCTGCTTGAGCGTACCGAATCTGATCCATAGCGTTAGACCAGTGCGTAATATGCTGAAATATCACCCCAATCATCGAATCGCCTTGGTACACTCGATAATTCCTGGGGCAGGCTCCATTGACGTAAACGAGCGTGTAACCAGGGATTTCGATAATCTCTGCATTCGGGTCTGTTGGGGGTAGAAAAATTTTCTCTGGTGAATCATCCAACTCGGCTACTTGAAGAGAGGGCGTAGTTTCTGTGGTGTGTGCCATTGTGATTTTTGTTACCTATTACGCTGTAAAGGCGATTACAATTGTCTTGATGTGCAATCGCCCTTTTAATGTCAGTGGTTACGCTGCTACAGCTGGTCGGACTCCCAAAAACGTAATCGCTTCTGAAGCACTCGATGCGAATCTGTTCATGCCGTATGTGCGGGGTCTGGAATACCAGCCTTGGTAATTGCAACCGATGTAGCCTACTAGCTGATTATTTCGGTAAAGTTTAGTACTGAAGGATAACCAATCAATCTGGGGATGCCACAGGTTGAACTTGACACAAGCTTCTTCTAATTCATCGCTGAGGCGTTCATTGCGCTCCAATGGAGTTTCTAGAAGTGTCGCTTTAACCTCTGCAACTCTTTTTGCAAACCAGTCCCGGTCAAAGGGCAAGAAGCTACCGTTTATGAACCGCACCCATACGGTGATTCCGCCTTCTAGCCAGATTGTACGAACAGATTCCGGTTCGACTTGAATAATCTCGCCAATGATGCGGCGGTCACGAGATGTTAGGGGGTCTTTGGTTGGCGCTACAGCTTCGGATTGGGTTTCGATGTAGTTGTCGAGTTCTGCTTGGGCTGCGGCTTGCTTGTCTTTGAAGGGAGTATTTGCAATTATTGTTTGATTGAGTTTGAAGCTTGAGGGTGCTTGTTGTGTGTAAACAGATTGCGTCATAATGAGGATCTCCTGCCTCTATATGGGGTTAGGTTTTTCACAAAAGGCGATCGCTAGTTTTCCAGACAGGGTGATCGTCTTTTGTTTGTATCTCATGAATCTAATATACTATTTTGGCTAGCCACTGTCAAGACACAATCTAGCCAATTAACTGATCTACATAGGCTTTAGACATTAGTAGAAGTTATAGCCACTGGCTAGACCGTGCTTTATAGTGTAAATAGTTGTTTAAATTCAAAGAAGAAAAGATGGCAGACGAAAGAAAGCTTTCTACTAGGAAGCGTGGCGCTCAGATGAATGTAAGGCTTGATGAGAGCTTGTACGTTGAGTATAAGGAGTTGCTAGAAAAAGAAGGAACAAGTATGACTGAAGATATAGAAAGCTACATTAGAGGTAGACTCGGTAGAGAAGAGAGTGAAACTAATGTAGTTGATATCAGGCAAGTTATAGAAAGACAACAACAAGAGATAGCGGAGATTAAAGCAGAACTGGGAAAATTAAGGGCGGGCTAGCCGCAGAAAATCAACAACTCAAGAGTCAGCTAGAACACATGCTAGCCAGCGCCAAAAATCTCATAAATCTAGCAACAAACTCGCCTCCTATAGAACAATAGGGGGCGAAGCTTTTAAAGGGTGGTGATATCTGTCTAGCCCAGTTGCTTTTGTGGCTAGCCTAGTGCTAGACTCAAAGCAATTATGCTGACAAATTCAAACCCCCAGCGATTGTTTTCGAGGCAGGCGCTGAGGGTAGTTCCACAAACGCTCAGGTTTATGGTTAATCAAACAATATCAAATCTTCTTGCACCATGCACAGAGGATAATACCGTTATTGACTACAACCCCGGAACAACATCGCTTTTAGATTATGGTGTTGTCAACACCAGCATCCAGGAAACCTTCACCGCCATCGACCGTTTTGAGTGGCAAGCATCCGATGAACTTCGACTGATGCGAGATAAAGGCTATTACCAAGATGGTGGACACAAGAGCTTTGAAGCTTATTGCGAAAGTGAATTGACCAAACACGGGGGATATCGCCGAGTCAGAGATTTGCTGTCTGCGAAGAAAGTAGTTGATACTCTGCCAGAGTCACTCAAAGACAAGATTACTAAGCCTTCTCAAACTCGCTCCTTGCTCCGATTGGTCAAAACTCCCGACAAGTTAGAGCAAGCTGTTGCGATCGCAGCCAAAGAAAAACCCTTCCCCACCGCCGCAGACTTCGCTAGAGCAGTTCAGAAGGTCGTTCCAAACAATACGTCACCCACTAGAACCAATAGCACAAAACAAGAAAAAGTCAAAACGCAATTGTGTCATTCTGTCACTGTTTCTTCCCTTTCACACCCTCGTTATGGTGAATCAGGAGTGATTGAAGCAGACGCACCAAATAACTATCAGCAGATTGTCACCTTTAGCGATGGTGAAAGGTTGTTGATCAACAATGCTGATTTGACTGGTTTAAATGACGCAATTGTGTCATTCTCAGCAGAGCGCACATACCCAAAAGAATACACGGAAGCGATCGCCCAAATCAAAGAGCAACACCAGCAGGAGTTAGAGCGTCTAGAGCAGGAATTGAGGATTGGACTACAAGCAGAAGCAGGGGCTAAAGCCGAAGCCCAGGTACAAGAACAAATACAATCTCTGCAACAACTCTTTAAACAACAGAAAGAAGAAAATATCCAGTTACAGCAACGGCTCTCGGAGATGGAGGGGTTACAAAGACTGGAGGTTGAAAATCAACAACTCCAGCAGCGCATTCAGGAGCTAGAACACGCCGTACAACAGCATCCGGTTCAACAGTGGGGAAATACCATGACCCAGCAAGCGACCAAAGCGTTAAACAAGCAGGTAAAGCAAGCCTTGGAGAAAACTATTAATTTGCGATCGCTAGCGCAGGAACCACCCAAGGAGAATGCACAGGAATGTCTACGGTTGATGGGCATGGCTTTGAAAAACTTAGCCAGTGCTATGAACAACACCCAAGCATTGGAGGCAGCAGCGCTAATTCTGGGAAGCGAACCTACACCATCAGCGATCGCATATCGAGCCGAGCAATTGGAAATGCTACCCCAGGCGGTTAGTGAGATTAAGGCAGTGTTAGCTAAACCTGGATGTACTTGGCATGAGTTTTTGAATGTTGCCCAAGAGTACGAAGTTATTAAACAGGACTATTGGGCAGTACTTACCACCCAGGAAACAGATTTAATTACCACACTCCAAAACGCATCCTCTCAACCAGACACCATTGGCATCGGCTCTATTGTTGCCCATGCCGACCCCTACCGTACTTTGTATGTCAAGAGGGGTGAAGTTGTAGAGGATTTGGGCGAGGAAGTAGTAGTGGCTTGGGATCACTGGAAAGAGCAATCGAAAAAGACTGACAGGTATTTCCGAGACGAGTTACGAATCTGGCAACCTCAATAGGGTTTCAGTGTATCGGTGACTTTTTAGACAACCAAATACAAGTACCAAGCCCTGCAATCGCTGTAGGGAAAATTCCGTGCGTCAATATAAATAGGAGATTGGAAGATGACTGCAACTATTACTAAACCCAAGCTCAAAAAGTCTGCTACTAAACCACAGTCACCATACAAACGGCTTCATGTGATTATTCCCATCGAAGATTTGCTCTGGGCTTCCCAGCAAAGACCCTCAGTTACGCAACTGTGGCAGGAGTGCTGGACGGCTGACCCCTATGGTTCTCGGTGGATGCCTTTGACCTCAGCTTTAGGATACAGTACTTTTATCTCTGCGAAGAAAATTCTCTCCGACAGTGGGCTATTCATCTTCAAACCCGACAAGTCGATACAGGATGGCCGAGAAACGGCTAGCTGGATGGTAAGGAATTTGCACGGCAGCAGAATGAAGGAGTTTTGGGAGAAACCCAATGCTGAAAATCAGGAACCAGATTCTACAAAACAAGAATCAAATGCTGAGATTTCAGGCAAAGATGCTGGTTCTGAAGAAATGGGTGCTTCGTACAAAGCGTCTATCTTAGGAGAAAATCAGTCAGAACAAGCATTCCAGGAACCCTCACGAACAGGTCAGAAACTCCTCACAAACTCTTCAAAAGAGATTGTGAGGAGTGTCTCTGACACGCTTACAGGAAATTCGCGTGAGGAGAAGACGGCTCACGCGCCCTTGAGGGGCGCGTCGCCTCAGACTGTTCAAGGCGTGTCAGAACTTGAAGACTCGCCTATGGCGAATGACTGCACGACGCTAGCGCTTGTGGATGCTGCACCGAGTCAACCTGCTCCGTTATTGGCTGAAAATCAAGTCTCTAGTGTTGAAGCGATATTCCCTCATGAAGGTATTTGTTCCGCCGCGCCCGTTGCACAAAATGAATTTCCTTCAAGTTCGGCGATCGCTAATCAAACTCAGGGGCAGGTAGAACAAAGTAATCCCACTTCATTGCTCCCTCCCACTTCGTTGTTGGTTGAAAACTCGGTTTCGGGTGTAGAAATCAAAGCAGATCATGAGGGTGAAAGTTCCGCCTCGTCCGTGCCAAATCCTGAAAAATGGTCGCATGAGGCGATTGTTGCAAGGGCAAAAGCGCGACCAGAGCGTATGCAGAAACTCAAACTTGCGGAAAATTCGGGGCAGAATCCGGGGTTTGACTTTTTGCTCTCGTGTTGGAGTGATGATCCAGCTTTGCAGATTGTGATCAAGAAGTTGCTGGTGAAGTTTCCGCAATGGGGGATTGCGATTGTTGATGGGGTGTTGGTTGATTGGGAGAGGTAAAATCACACTGGCTTAGAATAACGTGCAGCTAAAGCGATTGCTGCTTGATGGTGCTTATCTACTAATGCAGTAGATCAAGATTCCCTTGCATTGATAATGCCAAGCGACGAATTACTTTCTGAAAATGGGGACGCATAATCTGCGACTCGCTCCCATCCCCATTTATAAGCAGTGTCAACTAGAATTTCCTTACCATTTCGGAACTTGATAAATTCCTGCCCGTGGTCGTAAAATATGTCTGCAACCAGTTGATTACGCTCATCATAACCCCATATATTAGGGCAAACGCATCTAAATTACTCTTGATCACAACGAAGCTCAAGAAACAACGAAAAAATCAGGATTTCGCGTTTGATTATTTTTAAAGCCCCAAAGCAATCGCCTAATTTCTTCGCAATAAGCAAGGGTTAATGACATTATTTTAGCTCTATTGAGAATAGACTTTACTTATTGACATTATGCGGCCGCCCTACCCCACATATCCACTGCTGCCCTCCTAACCAACCCAGTTTTATATTTGGATATCGTCACCGACATCACAGGTGTAGGCTGGACTCTTTAAAGCACGCTCGATGTATTCCCATACGCCGACTCTGTCACAAAAGAGCGCTCGCCGAAACACCATCACACACAACGCGAAAACCGAAATAGTCGCTGCGGAAGTCGCGGTTGCTGAAGTCGCGATAAGCAGAACGGCAGTAATCAGGACTGCTGTACCAAGAACCACCGCGCAGCAGCCGATACGGATTACCATGATCAAACCAAGCACTTCCATTATCAAGTGCGCCTTGGTAACTGTCATGCCAAGTATCTTGACACCATTCCCAGACATTGCCATGCATATCGTATAAACCAAAGGCATTGGGTGGAAAACTGCCTACTGGAGTTGTTTGCTGACGATATTGACTTTTAGGTTCAAAGGCGTAGGTATAAGCAGCATCATAGTTAACTAAATCTGCCGTAATTGTTTCACCAAAATAAAACGGCGTAGTAGTTCCAGCACGGCAAGCATATTCCCATTCTGCCTCACTTGGCAAACGATAGTTATGCCCCGTCATTTGACTTAACTTTTGACAAAATTCTACAGCGTCATTCAAACTCACTTGTTCTACAGGTCTGGTTTCACCTTTGAAATTTGCCGGATTACTCCCCATAACAGTTTGATACTGTGCCTGGGTAACTTCATATTTCCCCATAAAGAATCCAGCAAGTGTTACCGAATGCTGGGGAATTTTAGATTGGTTTTGTCCGCTATTCCCTGCTGATGAACCCATGATGAAAGAACCACTCTTGATCGCGACCATTTCCAGCGTTACACCATTACCCACATATTCAGTAAAAAATTTTCCATCACGCTTGGCTCTATCAGTGATGCTCCCTTGTGTGTTTACTCTGACTATTTCAAACTCAAAACTTTTTAAAGGAGTAGGAACAGAATTAGGTAAGATAGAAATATGAGTATTACTATTGGTATTTTTGGTAATCTTATCAGCTAATACTGATATCGCGAAACCTCCTCCTACCAAACCAAACCACTGCAAAAATTTCCTGCGGCTGATTAACCTGGAACTAGAGTTTCCCGACTTAGCAAAACTTGGCTCTTGAATTGCTGGTTTAACCACTATTCCCAGCTTTCTTAATACTTTTCTCCACCAAGCATATTTTTTCTGCTTTTGTAGTGAGCGGCTAAATTCATCTGAGACTTTCATCGCTAGTACAGATTTTCCTTTCATAAAGCCTAGAAAAATATAATCCCCTAATTGATTATTAATAGCCGCTTTTTTAGATAATAAATCAAGTATGGGATTAGCTAAATTTAGCAGAACACGACGATATTCTCTTGCTACTTCTAGTTGCAATTTGCTCACAGAACCTTGAATAGCTGTAATTAACAAACCTTGTAGTGCAGTCCGAATTATCTGCTCTTGCTCTGAGCTAAGTGTTGTAATCAGATAAACACGCAGCCAGTCCGGCATATAACCATAACGCAGCCACGGTAAACGAGCTAAATCAGTCAATGAACACACCTCTATTAACGATGCACCCGATTCTATTTTCAGCACATTACCTAAATAAATAGTGATATTCCAGTGCAACTCTGGAAATACAGCACAAGCACTCAGCCAATAAAAGCCATCCTTACCTAGATATTTTTCTAAAGAGTCCAACATAGCATTAATCTGCTCTGTTGCTGGTGGATTACGTTCTATCCACAAATAAGGTCGTGTACGCAACCCATCTGGTAGGGGTATTCGCGTTTTTTCCTCCACAACATAAGTCGCCCATCCCTGGCACAATCTTTGACTCAACGCATCTAAACCTTTCAGTGTTGCAGGTAAAAGAATAAATTCCTGTGCAAGTTCTAATTCCTGGTATCCCCAATTTTCGACTGCTATAGGCGTTAAAACTGCCCGATTTTGCCAATTTGTTAACTGATTTACCCAAGGTTCTAATTCTCCACTAATAGAGCTAAAAAAAATCTCTGTATCTGATATCATCACCAGAGAATATTCACTATATTTTGATATAATTTCTCTAAGTCTTAATGGATGATTTTTGCCATCCTCAGCAAAACATATTCGTGGATCATCATCAAAAAAATAGATGGTAATAAATACTCCTTCCTGTTTGAGACCCTCAATTATCTCTTCAATAAATTTCGCTTGATGGTCTCGGTAGCTAGTGCGATTAACAAGAAAGAGATATTCTGGAATAACTTGATAATTCCGATAAACTGGAGTCAGCCATCCTCCCAGCCTCAGAGTTGCATCAAGAGTTTTATTCACATCAATTTCTTTAGATGGAACACGGATGCGATTCCTTAAGCTCCGAGCAATTTTTAACAATACAAGCTTGGGAAATAAGTTTTCCTCAAACCCAGTAATAAAGATCTTTTGTAGCTCTGGCTTTTTTGTTGTACTATGGCGTTGCAAAAATAGGTTAGCACGCCACAACCACCACAATCGCCAGACTAAAAATATAAAAACACCGACAATCAATAAAAATAGCTGTATTCGCCAATTAAATGACGGTTTGGGGCGAGGGGTTTGACTCGGTTCTGTTTTGAATCGTCTTGGTGGTACTGTTGGTAGTGTACCTGTTGGCGTGGGAATTGGTTCTGTTGGTAATGTACCTGTTGGCGTGGGAATTGCTGCTGTTGGCGTGGGAATTGCTGCTGTTGGCGTGGGAATTGCTGCTGTTGGCGTGGGAATTGCTGCTATTGGCGTTGTTGGACGTAGTTTTATGAAAGACCTCTTCTCGGTAGCATGTGAAAACAGAATAATAGAAGTAAAAATAGTTATGGGAATCAGAAGCATTAGATACTGCGAGAGCGCACGTTCTGTTTCTAGTTCATCTGACAATGCTTCAGCTTCTACATCTACTTTTTCTGTTAAAGTATGGGCTTTATTAAATAATTTTGTCCAACGCTCAAAACGTTGTTGAAATTCTTCCTGCTCAATTGGTGAACTACAAAAAATCGGTCCTAATAAATTTCTCAGTTGCTCTGGATTATCTAGGGTTTCACCCTGAGCAATCAGTATTAAGATTAAATCCTGGGCTGCAATATATTGAGGTATACCAATTTTGTAACCTGCTTCTCTGAGCTCATCAATAAACTCAGTCAAGACATGAGGATTTAGCCAGTTTAGATTGTTTTTTTCTGTTCCTGTATCCACTGTTCTACAACTTTTTCAGCTTTTTCTTGATCTTCAGCAGTTTTGATTAAGCTACTCAGAGTACCAAAAACTATATCCCTTTGAATTAAAGGATTTTCTGATTCACGAGTAAATTTTTGCAAAATCATCAGCCAGCCTAATAATTCATAAGTTGCAGGTTTTTTTCTCAACCCAATTTGAGGAGAACGTAACCTGTAAAATAAATTCAGGGCGGCTCGTAACAAAGGGCTACTACCCGCATTTATCCCTAAACGATTAGCGATAATTTCCCCCAGTCGCTCAGAGTCGGGAAAGGGAATATTGTAATAAATACAACGTCTTAAGAAAGCATCTGGTAAATCTTTTTCCGAATTGCTAGTAATAATTACAATCGGTTGTAAGTTGATATCTCCCACAATTTTTTCATTTGCTAATTCGGGAATTCGAAAATACATTAATTCTAATTCATTGAGTAAATCATTAGAAAAATCTCTCGGTGCTTTATCAATTTCATCAATTAAAACTACAGAACGCGCTTTCTCAGAATGTAGGATTTCTGATGGTAATAAATGCTTGACTTCATCTGGATTTCTGCTGCGTAAAATTGCCAATCCTAAAGCTTGGAAAGTAATATAATTTAAAAAGTTAGTTGCAGTAACTCTACTCTGCACATCTTGGAAACGTTTTAAGGCATCATAAGTATAGAATAGTTCACGGGCAATACTAGTGGACTTAGTTTCAAATTTCAACGGCAGTTCAAGTCCAAGTTCCCACGCTAGACTGTAAGCTAGTTGAGTTTTCCCTGTCCCTGGTTCACCAGTCACCAGTAGAGGTTGTCCCAGCAACAGTGCGACATTGCACGCATCTTTCAAACCTGCATCTGCAATATAATTTTCTGGCTGGAGTAATTGAGAACGTGGAGACACTGGTAGAGTTATTGGTAACTCAGATTTTTCACGGTTTCCAATACCTAAATAAAACGGAAACTTCATGTAATTTCTCCCTCACCTGATAGATTAGATTTCAGCAGTGTGATTAAGTTATCAGCTAAATCATCCATCGGTATTGTATTGGATGAGTTTTGTTCTTCCCATTTGTCAAATAACTCTCTAATTTCTTTGATCAACTTATCAGCCATTGCTGCTCCAATCACGTTTTGAGTATATTCCATCCGCACCCAATCCTCAACTTCCCCTCGACTCACTCCCGTTAGCTCTGGCAAAACAAGACCTGACAAACGATTAAATTTATCAAAATTAGATAGTGAAAGCCTTTCTATATACTGATGAATTCTTTGGTTGACTCTCTGGTAACGATATTGCTTTAAAAAATAATTTATCAACCTCAAAAATAAACGCATTATATCAGAACTTTTGTTTTGCTTCTTACGCCTAATTTGGTATTTAATAAAAATACAAATGATTAAATTTTCATTGATATGAACAGGCCATGTGTGCCAAAAATTCAAGAGATTATCTAAAGTTGCAAATTCTTGCTTTTGCAATTGTTCAGTCAATAAATGAGTATGAATCAGAATCGGAATACAACATTCATTAAAATAAGCATTAATTTCTTCTAGAGAAGCAGAACTACGTTGGATAACGATATTCGCTAATGTGGTGCGTAAATAATCTGAGAATTCCTGAGCATCCTTCAATTTAGGAGGAGATGGGAGATGATATTGTTTAATTGAGTCTTGTCCTAAACACTTAGGTAATGAGATTCTATGTAACCGTTCTAAAAATTTGTCATGGCTTTGAAACTCATCACCATGAATAATACAAATTAGAGGAGAGGGTTGAGATTTTTCTATTAGCTTTTTAATACCCTTTTCTAGTTCATATTCCTGCCGACTACGATTAACTAAATAGGGTAATAGAGAGGGAATTTGACGCTCAGATTGCTGTTTTTGTGACTTCTCATTGGCGGCAACAACAAACTGTATTTGGTTGTTATTCCCATAAAATACAGTGTTACTATTACCCAGAATAGCCTGATTTTCATTCCCTTGGACGGCGCTATTTTCATTACCCTGGAGTGTATTTTTATTTAGAGAAATATCAGGCATCTGGCTCACAAATTAGTTTTATAACCCCAACAAATGAGAACCAGCCAACGCTCCCAGCCAGGTTGCAACTTTCACAAGAATTGGCTTGGCTGTTGTCCAAATTTTCTTACCAGCTTCCACACCTTTACTAGTTTTTTCAAGTGTTTCTGCTACAGTTCCTAAACGTTCTAATGCACGTTGCTTATTTGGTTCTTCTTTGTCTGTGGCTTTTTTCGCTGCACTCAAGTCTTCAATTACTTCATCTTTGGTATCTACTGGTAATTTTGCACCTTGAATTAAAGTTTCCAAGTCTGCGAGTAACTTGACAACATCTTCTTTAGTTAATGGTGTTCCCGTATCTGCTCCCACCTGATTTTGTTGCATTACTTGATTACCATCACCAAGGACAGCCTGATTATTGTCTCCTTGAACGGCTCGGTTGTTGTCACCTTGAACATTATTGACGTTACCTCCTATAGAACCACCAACTGAAAATCCACTACTGTTGTTAGTCATAGTACTTACCTCTACTTAGGTGTTTGAATAAAAGCTAAAGTTTGCGCCTGTCAGATTCGCTCTACTAAAATCTGTTCCCCGTATATCTGCATAGCTAAAGTTTGCCCCTGCAAGGTATTGAACTTTGAAAGAACGACCTGTGAGATTTTGACAGGAGTTGTCTTGAGGCATGGCTAGGTTTAATAAAAGCGAGGGTTTATGTCACATACAGCTTCAGTATGGGCTTTTACGGACTGTAACACAAGATTTTTGTTGAACTTTGTGGGTTAAGGAGAAATAGTGGAGAAGTGCTTGTCACTTTTATTTTCTTGTTCTCAGTTAATACTGACTGTTTTTACCAGAACAAGTTAACCAAGCACGGTGGATATCGCCGCGTCAGAGATTTGCTGTCTGCGAAGAAAGTAGTTGATACCCTGCCAGAGGAACTGAGGGTAAAAATCACTAAACCCTCTCAAACTCGCTCCTTACTCCGGTTGGTCAAAACTCCTGACAAGTTAGAGCAAGCTGTTGCGATCGCGTCCCAAGAAAAACCCTTCCCCACCGCCGCAGACTTCGCCAAAGCAGTACAGAAGGTCGTTCCAAAAAATACGTCACCCACTAGAACCAGTAGCACAAAACAAGAAAAAGTCAAAACGCAATTGTGTAATTCGGTCACTGTTTCACAACAGTCACACCCTCATTATGATGAATCAGGAGTGATTGAGGCTTCGGCTCCGAATAACTATCAGCAGATTGTCACCTTCAGCGATGGTGAGAGGTTACTGGTAAACAATAGTGATTTGGCTGGTTTAAATGACGCAATTGTGTCCGAATCGAGTGAAAGAGTTTACCCAAAAGAATATACGGAAGCGATTGCTGCTATTGAAGAACGCCATAAACAGGAGTTAGAGCGACTTTCCCAGGAATTGAGAATTGGGCTACAGTCAGAGGCCACAGCCAGAGCCGAAGCCCAAGTACAAGAACAAATCCAATCCTTGCAACAATTGTTCAAACAACAGAAAGAAGAAAATATCCAGTTACAGCAGCGTTTGGATGAGATGGAGGGGTTACGAAAACTGGAGATTGAAAATCAACAACTCCAGCAACGTATTCAGGAATTAGAACACGCCGTAGAACAGCGCCCTTCGCAACAGTGGGGGAATACCATGACCCAGCAAGCGACCAAGGTTTTGAACAAGCAGGTAAAACAGGCGTTAGAGAAAACAATTGACCTGCGATCGCTAGCTGTGGAACCCCCAAAAGAGAATGCCCAAGAATGCTTACGACTTATGGGTATGGCGTTGAAAAACCTTGCCAGTGCTATGAACAACACTCAGGCATTGGAGGCAGCAGCGCTAATTCTGGGAAGCGAACCTACACCAATTGCGATCGCATATCGAGCCGAGCAACTGGAAATGCTACCCCAGGCTGTTAGTGATATTCGGCGGGTGCTGTCAAAACCTGGGTGTACTTGGCAGGAGTTTTTGAATGTTGCCCAAGAGTATGAGGTTATTAAACAAGACTATTGGGCGGAATTGACCAGTGAAGAAACAAATTTAATTACCGCACTCCAGAGCGTATCCTCTCAATCGGACACTATCGGGCTTGGTTCTATTGTTGCCCATGCTGATCCATACCGTACTTTATATGTCGAGAGAGGTGAAGTCGTAGAGGATTTAGGCGAGGAAGTGGTGGTTGCCTGGGATTGTTGGAAGGAGCAATCGAAAAAGACTGACAGGTATTTCCGAGACGAATTGCGATTCTGGCAACCTCAATAGGCTTCCAGTGAATTGGTAACTTTTTAGACAACCAAATAGAAGTACCAAGCCCCGCATCACAGTGGGGGATATTTCCGTGCGTCTATATAAATAGGAGATTGAAAGATGACTGCAACTATTACTCGTCCCAAGCTCAAAAAGTCTGCTGCTAATAAACCACATTCACCATATAAAAGGCTTCATGTGATTATTCCCATAGAAGATATGTTGTGGGCTTCACAGCAAAGACCCTCTATTACGCAACTGTGGCAGGAGTGCTGGACGGCTGACCCTTATGGTTCTCGGTGGATGCCCCTTTCTACTGGGATGGGTTACAGTACTTTTATCTCTGCGAAGAAAATTCTATCTGACAGTGAGCTATTCATTTTCAAACCCGACAAGTCCATAGAGGATGGACGGGAGACAGTGAAGTGGATGGTGCAGAATTTGCACGGTAGCCGGATGAAGGAGTTCTGGGAGAAAGCCAGTGCTGAAAATCAGCAACTAGATGCTAAAAAACGAGAACCAAATGCTGGGGATTCAGAGAAAGATGCTGGCTCTGAAGAAATAGGTGCTTTATATGAAGCATCTATTTTAGGTAAAGACCATTCAGAGCAAGGGTTTCAGAAATCCTCACGAACTGGTCAGAAACTCCTCACAAACTCTTCAAAAGAGATTGTGAGGAGTTTCTCTGACACGCTTACAGAAAATTCGCGTGAGGAGAAGACGGCTCACGCGCCCTTGGGGGGCGCTTCGCCTCAGACTGTTGAAAGCGTGAAAGAGTTGGAGGAAGAGTTACCTGCGGTAACGGACTGTACATCGCTAGCGCTTGTGGAAGCTGCACCGAGTCAACCTGCTCCGTTTTTGGCTGAAAACCAAGTCTTTGGTGTTGAAGCGATATTCCCTCATAAAGAGATTTGTTCCGCCGCGCCCGTTGCACAAAATGAATTTTCTTCAAGTTTGGCGATCGCTAATCAAACACCGGGGCAAGTAGAACAGGGAAATTCAGCTTTGTTGTCAGGAGAAAACCAAGTCTTTAGTGTTGAAGTGAAAGTGGATCATGAAGGCGAAGGTTCCGCCTTGCCCGTGCCACAATCTGAAAAGTGGTCGCATGAGGCTATTGTCACAAGGTCGAATCTTCGACCGGAGCGTATGCAGAAACTCAAAACGGCGGGGAATTCGGGGCAGAGTCCGGGCTTCGAGTACTTGCTCTCATGCTGGCAAGATGACCCTGCTTTACAGATTGTGATCAAAAAACTATTGGCGAAGTTTCCCCATTGGGGAATTGCGTGTGTAGATGGGGTGTTGGTTGATTGGGAGAGGTAGCAAGTCTGTACAACAGCCTATAAACTAAACTATTCATGTTGTCATTTACGTATTTGTAATGTCTCGTCCAAAACGTAACTTGCAATCTGGATTCTGCTACCACATTACAATCCGTTGCAACAACCGGGAGTTTCGTTTGAGACGGCTAGAATGCCGTGAAATCTTCTTTTATGCCATCAAGAAAGCACAGTCAAAGTATGGATTTAAGCTCTGTGCCCTGTGCATAATGAGCAATCACATTTATTACCTGCTTGAATTCCAACAGCCCGAAGACCTTCCTAAAATCATGCACTAATTAAATTGGTACAATGCTATGTGCTTTCATCTACTTCCTGAACGTGATATTTACGGAACAACTTGTCTGATTGCTCAATTTCCACATTGAAAATAATTGTCAAAGTCACGTTTGGTATGAGTCGGTTAACCAGCAAGCATTCTCTAAAAAAAATTAATAAATAGCTATGTGCAATACTTTCTCCTCTGCAACAGTTATTGTTTTATCAAAAAGGCTGCTGGAAAATGTAAGGTCATCTGTAAATTTTCTAAAAGCAGTATTATAAAAACTACGAATAATAAAAGATATGAAGGTATTAGGTGTGATTGGGGAACAAACAGGTATTCTACAATTTTCAAACTGTCCCAAAGTTAAATGGCATTTGGGGTGATCTAATTCTTTATGATTGTCTGGATCATAATCGAATCTTATTGGTACTGGTAATATATTTTTTGCTATTATATCTGCATATATTTCATCTGCTTCGTAAATTGTAGGGTCATTCTGGAAAAATTCTAAAAATGGTGATGGTAAGAAGGCAAGCCTATGTGAAATTAGCTCTGATTTTCTATAAGTATATAAAAGTTGTATTAAGGCACCATCTATCATTTTGAAGTTATAGTTTTTCCCCCTATCTAGTTCATGATATATGTCTTTATAATTAATGTTTTTCAGTGCTATTGAGAGATCCTGCATACCAGAATATGCAATTTCATAACTATCTCTACCAATAGATGTAGATGAGGGAAAGTTTTGTTGATCGCACAAACTAACTTCTATTA
>NZ_JAAGOG010000474.1:0-764 GCF_010747425.1 Nostoc sp. UIC 10630 | reverse complement strand
ATCGCCGCCGCTTTGAAGAACAGTTACGGGTGATGCTGGCTAATTTTACGGTACGCAAACAATATTTAAAGGTGAACCTAGAGCGTTTCTTGTGCCGTCCTGAAGGTGGGGGATTAGCAGCACTGCGAATCAAACAACAGGGAGTAGACTGGTTACGCAATCAACAACTAGCTGTATTGATGTTCGGTCACAGGAACACGACAGCACTTTATTTTGACCGGGGGCAACTGAAGCTGGGCGATAGTCCACTGTTGGGCTTTGCCAATATGTTGGATATCGTGCTGGATATGACCAGTGGTTTAGACCGAGAGCGTTTAGCTAATTCTTTATTTGATGCACGCTACACGATTATTAATAAGGTCTACAGCAAAGACCGTAATCACTCGGCACGCCCTAATTGGATAACTTTTGACCAAATACAAGCTCTAGCAAGTGCTAAAGACCCCAGTTTAAGAGAAAAAGAAATTTCTCATATTGTTGATGCTATTAGAGTAGCAACGGCCCAATATTGGGATAAACTCAATCGGTGGATGGACAAAATATTACCCAGACCGTTGAACGAGGTAATCATCGGTGGGGGCGCTGCTTACCATGTAGAAGTTGAGTTGGAGACGTATTTCAATTGTGCATGGGAACTCCAGAAAATAGATAAGTATAGCAGTGTTTACGAAAGAACTGGTGAATACGTCCCCAAAGACGACAAATTGCCAATGATACCGATGGTTTGGGGTAGTGGTTTTATAACTCAGGTGCAAGAAACTTTT